>JBCCGX010000035.1:0-21576 GCA_039029035.1 Acidobacteriota bacterium
CCGCCGGCGCATCACCCAGCGCCTGCGGCAGCATTTTCGGAAGCGGCAGTGACCGCCGGCTCGGGAATCGTCCGCGCCCGCTGTATCGCTGCCGAAACCACCGCCGTGCTGGCGACGCTGTCGTCCCCGTCGCCGTCACCAACGGTCAGGAGCGTCGCCAGGAAGAGCCGCAGCACCCGTTCCCCGGCAACTCGTCCGCCGGTCTCGAGGGCCCGGATCACCGCCCGGGCGAGGGGCTCGCGGACCCGGGTCGGCTCGAGCTGCCGCAGGTGGCGCCAGAAGGGCAGGATGCGCGGATCTTCGAGGTGGAGCTCGCCCCGCACCACAACCTCTCCCAGGGCGTTAAGCCAGGGCAGCAGGCACGGTTCCTGTCGCGGCAACCGGTGGAGGAATGTACGACGGCCGTGCGGCGAGTCGCCGAGCGTTTCCGCCATGGCGACCGCGGCGGTGGCATCGAGCCAGCCCTCGGCTAGCAGGGTCTCGCCGGTCTCGCCCTGTTGATCCTCCGGCAGCCGCTCCGTCAGCCCGATCGCTTGCTCCGGGGCATCGCGGCTCAGGAGCACCATCAAAGTCCGTACCTCGAGCCCGGGCGCGCCTTCGGCGGGTGCGCCGTCGATAAGCTCCGCCGCCCGCTGCTGCCGATCCTGGCCCGCGGCGCTGCTCCACCGGACCGCGACGGCGTCGTTCTCCTCCAGCCAGGGCCAGCGCGCCAGCAGCTCCGGCGCCGGGATCCGCCACGGATCGTCTCCAAGTCGCGCTTGCACCGCCGGTGGCAGCCGCTCGATCGCCGCCACCAGGCGCGGAAACACCTCGCACCAGCGTCGCCGCTGCTCCCCCTCCTCGGCCTTGTCGACCCGGCGTACCAACCGGCGGAGCAGCTTGACCAGGGCTCGGGCTCCGACAGAGCCACGGCGACGGCTGTCGGAGGCCCCCAGGATCAGCACCTCGAGGCGGCTGAGAAGGTTGCCGCAGACCTCGCGGCGCAGCGACCAGGGAAGGTCGCCGTGGCGGAACAGAGCGAGTAATGCCTCCTGGACCTCGGCCGCCGCCCGACGGTTGCCGAGCTCGGCGCCGAGGGCGGCAAGCTCGGGGGTGAGGCCCAAGCGCCAGGCCACCGACGTCACCCCTTCGAGCGATTCGAGCACCAGGGGAAAGACCGCCGTGCGGTCCTGGGTCAACGCGTCGTAGTGACGGCGCTGGTGGGCGATGGCAGCGTGAGCGAGCTCGATCAGGCCCAAGACCCGACGTTCGGGACTGCGGATCTCGGCCAGCATCGCGCGCGCCAGCTCACGCGGGCGGACGGCAGGCTGTTGCAACAGCCTGAGGAGCGCCAACTCGTCGCGCAGGTCGGTCCCGGCGGCCACCCGGTAGAGCACGGCAGGACGCAACCGCCGCGCCAGCTCGTCTCCGTCCTCCACCAGGCGCAAGCCCATGGAGAACCGCAACAGGGGATCCTCCAGGCCGCGGGTCATCTCTTCCGCCAAATGCCGGTGGTCGGTCGACATGCCACCCGTCGCGGTGTCCCGCTCTTCGAGCAAGATGCGACAGACGGCGGCGCGCAGGGCTCTTTCCTCGTCGCCGGGCAAGAGGTCCTCTTGCACCCGTGCCACCCCGCCGGCATCGCCCCAATCGCGCGCCAGCCGGATCGCGATGCGCAGGAGCAGGTCGCGGCGGGTGGCGAAGCCTTCGGCCTCCGAACTGCTGACCCAGGCGGCCGCGCGCGCGGCGTGCTCCCTCAGGTGCTCGAGAAGCCGCCGGCTGCGGGCGCTCCACGCCAGTCCGAGCAGGGTCGGCGGCCCGCTCCACGAGGCCCAGAGGATGTCGAAGAGGCGGGGCACCAGGTCGCGGGGCCGGTGGCGCGCCACCAGGTCGAGGAGGAGGCCCAGCTCATCGGGCGTCACCCGGTCGCCGATCCGGAGCAACCAACGTCCTATTCCCGGTAGTCGCGCCGCGACGTACTGCGCCCGCGACGGCGGCAGAGCCGTGAGCCAGCGGAGCATCCAACGCGCTTCGGTCGCCTCGTCGTCCAGGGCATCGATGGCGCTCAGTACGTCTTCAGACGCCATCGCTTCGGGCGCCGCGGTCAGCCGCGAGAGACGTAGGGCCACCCGCGCTTCCGCGTCCTCTAAGCAGCCGTCGAGCGTATCGATCGTGTCTCTGTCCAGCGCCGTCCACAGTCCCTCGCCATGGCGGATCGTCCGGGCGTCCCAGCGCTCCAAGGGACGCCTGGCGGCGGCCGTGAGCTGGCGCCACGCTGCCGGCGCCGCGCCGGCCGACCCGCCAGCTCGCGTATCCCTGGCGATCCGGGCCAGATGGCTGTCGAGCAGCCATGGCTCGCCACCGAATCGCTCCTCGAGCGATGCCAGCATCGGCAGGTGGGCACCCGGTCCGACGAAGTAGGGTGGAGCCACCAGCCGCAGCATCTCGCGGTCGCCAATCGCCGCCAGGGCGTCCGAGGCCTTACGAGCCTCCCGTGGTCCCGTCGCCTCTGACAACGCCCGTCCCATTCGGTTCTTGGCTAGCGCCCAGAGCACGGCGTCGGCAGGTGGCCCGAGGTCCGCCAACCAGGCCTGCCAGCGGTCTTCGAGGCGCCCGCCCACCGACCCAGCGACGGCGAGCAAGGCTTGTGCCCGGCGGGCCGACGGCAGGTCTGTCGAGCGGTTGAGATCCTCCGCAATCCGATGCAGTGCAGCTCGCTGGTCGTGGGTGCCGCTTTCCGCGGCGGCTGTTTCAGGCGTGGCGGCGAGGATCACGCCACGGGCCCGCGCGCGGGCCCCGGTGTCCACCAGTTGGGAGGCGATGTCGAGCGCCAACGGCTGTTGCCCGTGGGCCGCCAGGGCCTCTAGGATCCCGTCTTCGGAAAGCGACTCGGCCAGCCCCCGCAGGTTGGCGGCGACCAGGGCCAGGTGCAGGAATCGCGGCCAGGCTCTCTCGGGATCGTCGCGGGCCAGGCGGATCACCGCCGGCAGCGCCCAGGACTCGAGATCCCGAGAACCGCCTCGAAACCCGTGGTGGTAGCGCGCCTGTGCCGCCAGGAACGGGGTGCTCGCGAGATCGTCGAGCAGTTCGTCGGCGTTGTCGCCGGCCGCTCCGATCGCGATGTGGTCGCCGTAGAGGCAAGCGTCGAGCTCCGACTCCATCTGTGTCCGATCCGATTCGTTCGGCGGATGGCCGTCCAGGATGGCCTCGGCCTGCCGTCGCAACGCGACGGGGTTCTCCGTCACGGCTCGGCGACTCTCACTCGATCACATTCCGCCCGACCGGCGTCGGACAAAGACCCGTAGTGGGCGCAGTCGGCATAGTCGAGGATCCCGGGGATGAGGACGTAGCGCTGCCGGAAACCGGCGATCCGGTCGCCGGCCGAAGGCTCTCGCCGACTGAGGACCAGAGGCACGCGGAATCCCGAGATCGATAGGCCGTTGGCGGTGCGGATCACCTCCACGCTGCGGCGGGTGCGGAACCTGGCAACGAAGTCTTCCCGCAGCCGCGGGCCCACCTCCCAGCGCTCGCCCCCCGGGGTCACCGCCACCAGGGCCCGCTCTTCGGGCCAGAGCTCGATGTGGCTGATGGGAAGCGTGACCTCGATGCCGTGAAAGATGTAGGGCGGCTCCTCGGCGTCCTTGGTGCTGACGTAGTAGTCCACCTGCTCGAAGGCGAAGATCCGGCCGACGGCCAACGGCAGCAGTGCGCTGGTGCTGTCTTCCGGATGGGGCATGCTGCCATTGCCGCCACCAAGGCGGGGCCACCAGTGGAAGCCGATCGGCGCCAGCACAGCGAACACCGCGAGGAGGCCCAGCCATCGCACGGTGTCTCGCCATCTCGGACGGCCTTTTGTGGCGCCGGAGGAGGCCTGCCTCGAGCTGGACTCGGCCGGGAGATAACCGGCCACGCAGCCCGCCGAGCACGGGCTGACGCCTGAAGGATCGGCGAAATCCCGACCGTACCCTCCGCAGGTATAGCAGACTCGACGTTCCATGAATCCGTGGCGAAGCGGTCTCCCATGCAACCCGATCCGGCCAGCGCCGGTCGTCTCGGCGGCTGGATCTATTCTGTGACAGCGGCGGCCGAATTACCAACTGGCCTCAGGGTTGTGGAGCCAATGCCTGCTCGAGGAGTCTGGTGACCTTGCCTAGGCAAGAAGGGGGACAAGAAGTCGACTAACATCGTCGGGTGATCCATACGATCTATATCGAAGACGCCGTCGCCGACCATCCGAGGACGGCCGAGATCTGTGCCCGCTTGCCCCAAGCGGTGCGCATCCCCTGCGAGCGTTACGGTGAAATCTTCAATCGCCGCGCTCAGAGCTTCCGCCTGCAGAAAAAGGCACCCTCGTTGATCCTGGCGCGCAAGAGCGGTCGTTTGGTGCTGCCGACGCCTGCGGGCTACGGCATCGGCGCGGCGCGCAATGTCTACTTCTCGCACATGCTCAACTGCCTGTACGACTGCCGCTATTGCTTCCTACAGGGTATGTACCGCTCGGCGAGCTATGTCGTCTTCGTCAACTACGAGGACTTCTTTCAAGCGATCGACGACACCGTCGCGGCGAGTGGGGAAGAGGCGACTTGCTTCTTCTCCGGCTACGATTGCGACAGCTTGGCGTTCGAGGGCATCACCGGCTTCGTCGAGCAGGCGCTGCCGGTGTTTCGCCGTCTTCCTCAGGCCTGGCTCGAGCTGCGCACCAAGAGCACCCGCATCGACACCTTAATCGCCGCGACGCCCTGGCCGCAGGCGGTCGTCGCCTTCAGCTTCACCCCGAGTGCCGTGTCGGAATCCCTGGAGCACAAGGTGCCCTCGGTCGCGCGGCGCATCGCCGCCATGCAGCGCCTGGCGGAGCGTGGCTGGCGGCTCGGTCTGCGCTTCGATCCGTTGATCTACACCGCGGACTACCAACAGGATTATCACGAGCTCCTGCAGCAGATCTTCGCCGCCATCCCGGTCGAATCGCTGCACTCGGTCAGCCTCGGCCCGTTCCGACTGCCGAGCCCCTTCTTCAAGCGCCTCGAGCGCCTCTACGGCGACGAGCCCCTGGTCGCCGGGCCCTTCGAAGGACGCGGGGGTATGGTGTCCTACCCGCGCGAGCTGGAAGCCGAGATGGTGCGCTTCTGCACCGACGAGCTGCTCGAACGGGTGCCGCGGCAGATTTTCTTTCCCTGCCAGCTGCCGGACGAGGCCAAGCCCGCCGACTGAGAGCCTGCGGAGGGGCGCAGGACGAACCGCCCAAAGCTTTACGGACTGTCGAATGGCAAATGGCGAATCGCCCAAGACGTTTCTCCAGCGGGGAAGCCAAATGGCGAATCGCCCAAGACGTTTCTCCAGCGGGGAAGCCGAATCACGAGTCGCAAGGGCTTCCTCGGTGGGAGGCGTCCGTTCTCGACGAAAACTGCCTTCGCCCCGTGGATTGGAGGGCGTTTCGAAGCCGAAGCCCTTTCCTCCATGGAAGCAGGCGAGTCTCGGCCGTGAATGCCTTGCCTCGGCGGGGACGATGCCGTCCGGCCCCGTGAGTGCTGTCATTCCACGGAACGACGCCGTTCGGGTTCTGCATCTGTCGTCTTCGGTAGGATGAGGGCTGATGTCTCGGCGGGCTGGGGTCGTCCGATGGGGCGAGGGCGATCGGACAGCCACGACGCCTTCCTCCACGGTTCGCGTAGGGTAGGGTTGTATTCTTAAAAGACACGGTCGATGCTCGGTCTTTACACTGGATCATCCGAAGGGCCAGCTGAGTGGTCGTTCGGCGATGCCGTCTAAATTGCAATCTGAAGGAGATGTTACCCATGACCACCCAACCGATTCCCGACGGTTACACCGCCATCACTCCCTACCTGCTGGTCGAAGGCGCCGCCAAGCTGCTGGACTTCCTGGCCGAAGCTTTCGGCGCCGAAGAGAGCTTTCGCCTGGACCGCCCGGACGGCAGCCTGATGCACGCCGAGATCCGCATCGACGACGCCGCGGTCATGGTCGGCGAGCCGATGGGGGAGTTCGGCCCTATGCCGGGCTCGATCTACCTCTATGTCAAAGATTGCGACGCGGTCTACGAGCGCGCCCTCGCCGCCGGTGGCGTCTCGGTCATGCCCGTGACCCACATGGCGCACGCCGGTGAGCGCTACGGCGGGGTCAAGGACCCGAGCGGCAACCTGTGGTGGATCGCCACCCACGTCGAAGATGTGTCGCATGAGGAGGAGAAGCGTCGCATCGCGGCGATGGCCGACAAGTGGGACTGAGCCCGCGAGCTTTCCAGTGGAGTTGCTTGCCTTGTCGATCGACTGAGTGACCTAGCGGAATAGCACCGGCATCAGCGCTCGGCGCTGCGGCGGAGAATCTCATCCGCTTGGGGTCTGAGCCGCATCGGTGCGAAAACTTGCAACTGACAACGGAGAGCGACAGGCCTAGAGCAGATCTCGCGCCAGTACGGTTCCTACCCCCGTTGAGCGACGAGCGGTGGCAGCGGACGGATGCGCTGGTGCGCTGCGAGGCAGCGCCGCTCCACGTCGGGCCGCGCCGACGGGTCCGCCATAGGTCAAAGCCGTAGGCTAAGGAGAATCAGCATCCCGGCGGCGAGGCAGGCGAGGACCGTTCGAGCGGTGTTTGCGCGGTTCCACCGATCTTCGAAGTCGCGCCGCGCCGCGACCAAGGCTTCGTCGTCGAGAGTCGCGATATCGAGGCTCTGCAGCTGGTTGTTGAGAGGGATGTTGACCGCCGCCGTCGGGAGCTGGACTCCCAGCAAGTAGACGACGACCGCGGCGATCAGGAGTGCGTGCTCGAGCCCCGTCAGCTCGCGAAAACCGAGGCCCGCCGAGAGCCCCAGAGTCACAACGGAACCGACCCAGACCAGCATGAAGAGGGGCTGGTTCTGCTGAATCATCCCGTCCATGACTTGGAAGGCGCGCAGAAACTCGCGATCGTCGAGGGTTCCGATGCCCGGCATCGCGACGACGGCGAAGGCGAAAACGAAGCCGGCGACGAGGGAGCATAGGAGCGTGGCCAGGGTTAGTGAAATTTGGAAAGTGTCCATTCTTCTCTCCTCGTCTGGTGGTTCTGGGTCGGGTTGGCTCGCCAGCGGCGACGTTTGGCTGGCCCCGAGCGGCGAGCGCCCGGTGTCGTTCTTCATCGGCCGACCGGTGAACGCGCTCCCCACCTCGGGGGAGTTCACCCGCCAATCGATCGTGGATCAGGCGGCGGTTTCCCAGACGCCCGTCGCCGCGGCTTCGCGCGCGTAGTCGGCGAAGTCTTTCGGTGAGCGGCCAATCGCCCGCTCGACGCCGTGGGTGAGCTGAGCGTTCCGGCCATCGAGCACCGTCGAGAAGAGGTAGTCCATCAACCAGACCACCTGACTCGGCGCGCCGGAGTCGCGAACTCCGTCGACGAACGCCTCGTGCGGAACCTCGTGGTAGACGATCTCCCGGCCCACCGCGTCAGAGAGATCGGCGGCGATCTCCGTGAAGGTCATCAGGCGCGGCCCTGTGACCTCGTAGACCTGGCCGGCGTGCGCCGGCTCGGTGAGCGCGACGACCGCGACCGCCGCGATGTCGTCGACATCGACGAACGGCTCCGGCGTCGCCCCCGCCGGCAGAGTGATCTGGCCAGCGCGGATCATGTCGACGAACGCGCCCTCGGAGAAGTTCTGGTTGAACCAACTGGCGCGGACGATGGTCCACTCCAGCCCGCTCTCTTGGACGATCCGCTCGCAGGCCTGCGCCTCGCTCTCGCCCCTTCCAGACAGAAGCACCAGACGCCGGACCCCGCGCTGGCGGGCTTGGTCGACGAAGGCTTGAATGGCGTCCGTCGCACCGGGGACGGCGAGGTCCGGGGCGTAGTTGATGTAGACCGCCTCGACCCCATCGAGGCAGGCGTCCCAACCCGAGTCGTTGTTCCAATCGAAGGATGGCGACGCGGAGCGCGAGCCGATACGAACCGGAATACCGCGACTCTCCAAGCCGGCCACGATCCGGCGTCCCGTCTTTCCGGTACCGCCAAGGACCAAGGTAACTCCTGCCGTCTGGGCTGTCTCTTGCTGAGGACTCATCGTGATTCCTTTCTTTGGGTGGTATGTGGTGTGTTCCGCGTTGACAGGAGGACCAGTACCCCTAAACATGGCTCGACTCCCTTCGTCCCGGGATGTCAGGCCAAGGACACCTCGGCGGAGGCCGCGCTGCGCACCTGACCCACGAGAATGGACCAGTCCATGGCGAGGGCAGCATAGACCTCAGCCGCCTCGGGCCGAGCGTTGTCGCCGAGGATCTCGACCATTAGGCTTGACCCGTCGGCAACCACGACTCCGCTTTGGATCAAGCGAAGGATGCCCGTCTCGCGTTTGGTCACATTGAAGGTACCGCTCGCATCGACAGCCACGTAAGCCTCATAGCCCTCTCGGACCGCGCGCAGGGCTGGGAACGCGGCGCAAACCTCGAGGGACACGCCGGCGAAGATCAGCTTCTTTCGGCCCGTGGCCTCGATCGCCGCGGCTACGCGGGGGTCGTCCCAGGCGTTGACCGTGGTCCGGTCGATGAAGGTCTGCCCGGGAAGGGCCGCAACGAGCTCTGGGAAGGCTGGACCCCAAAGGGTGTCGGCGGAGGTCGTCGTGGTCACGATCGGCAGGCCCAGCGCCTTGGCTGCGCGCGCCAGGCCGACGACATTGTGCTTGAGCTCAGCGACAGAGTAGTCGCGGATCCCAGTCATCAGACCAACCTGGTGATCGACGAGAACGAGGGCGGCGTTGGCTTGCTTCAGGGGCTCAGGGTTGAAGGGCGTGCTGCTCATGATGGGTCTCCTGTTGGGTTGGGTGAAGGATTCAAGTTCATCTTCGGGCTCCTTGGGGCTGTGGAGGTGGAAGAGGTCTGCTGCGGTGAGTGCAATAGCATCGTATTCAGGACAACACCCCTTGACAACGGACAGAAATGCAACACATCGTTCTATCTGCAGGACAATCAACTCCGAGGCTGCGTTATGGATCTCAACGACTACCTGTACTTCGTCCACGTCGTGGAGCAGCGTGGATTCACGGCCGCCGGTCGGTTCCTCGGCCTACCCAAGTCGAGACTCAGTCGCCATGTGCAGCAGCTCGAAGAGCGACTTGGGGTACGCCTGATCCAGAGGACTTCGCGGCAATTCGTCGTCACCGAAATCGGGGAGGTCTTCTATCGCTACGCCCGCGAAGCGATCGATGATGTCGAGGCCGCGGAGGCCGAGGTCAAGCGCCAGACCAACACGCTATCGGGGCGGGTTCGGCTGTACTGTTCTGTAGGCATGGCCCGGTTCGCGCTCGCCGATCTCGTCGCTGACTTCCTCGTCGACCACCCAAAGATCGACCTGATCCAAAACGTCACCAATGAAACGATCGACCCGATCGAAGCGGGTGTCGACATTGTGCTGCGCGGTCATGTAGGGCCGCTGCCAGACTCGAGCTTGATCCAGCGGCGCGTCGTGCGGGCCCCCTGGTACTTGTTCGCTGGCCCGGCATACTTCGAGCGTGCGGACTTACCTGCGGACCCCGATGAGCTTAAGAAACACTCCGGCCTCAAGGTCGGCTGTAAGAACGAGATCGGCCAGTGGTCGCTGCGCGGACCCGACGGGGCCCGGGCCGTAATCCCCTTCAGCCCCCGCTTGTGTAGCGACGACATGTCGACGCTCAAACACGCAGCGGCCGCGGGCCTGGGTATCGTCGCGCTGCCTGGCTACGTCTGTCGCCGTGAAGTCGAGGCAGGAGACCTCGTTTGTGTACTCCCTGACTGGATCGCTGCCGACGCTCAGCTGAGCATGCTCATGCCCACGCGGCGGGGCCGCTTGCCGGCGGTCGAGGCGTTCGCGGACCATCTATACCGCGGACTGCCCGGCTTCGTCGAGTTCTAGCGCAGCGTGTGGCTGCTCTTCGGCTTGAAGAGATACCCGTGCCGACCTTGGCTCGGTGGTCACGGTCGGGATGGCCTGGGGTCAGTGGTACGATCCCTCGGCATGAAAACCAAGTCCGATATCGTCGAAAACTGGCTGCCCCGTTACACCGGCGTGCCGGTCGAGCACTTTGGCAAGTACATTCTGCTGACCAACTTCAACAACTACGTCGAGAAGTTCGCTGCCTGGAACGAGGTCGAGGTCGAGGGGCGCCACCGGCCGATGCCCAGCGCCACCGCGGGCGGCATCTCGATGATCAACTTCGGCATGGGCAGCGCCAACGCCGCCACGGTGCTCGATCTGTTGAGCGCCGTCGAGCCCAAGGCCTGTCTCTTCCTCGGCAAATGCGGCGGCCTCAAGCGCAAAAACGAGCTCGGCGACCTGATCTTGCCGATCGCCGCGATCCGTGGCGAAGGCACCTCGAACGATTACCTGCCGGAGGAAGTGCCGGCGCTGCCTTCCTTCGCCCTCCAAAAGGCCGTCTCCACCACCATTCGCGATCACGAGCGCGACTACTGGACCGGCACCGTCTACTCGACCAATCGCCGGGTCTGGGAGCACGACGAGAAGTTCAAGCAGTACCTGCGACAGCTCAGGGCCATGGCCATCGACATGGAGACCGCCACCGTCTTCGTCGTCGCCTTCGCCAACCAGATACCGATCGGCGCTCTGCTCCTGGTGTCGGATCAGCCGATGGTGCCCGAGGGCGTCAAGACCGAAGACAGCGACCGCAAAGTGACCGAGGACTACGTTGATCGGCACCTGCAGATCGGTATCGACTCCCTGCGCCAGCTGATCAACCGGGGGAATACGGTCCGGCACTTGCGGTTTTAGAAACGGGCGCTGGCGCTAGACCGTATCCGAGGACGCACGAGCGGCCCCGTGGACTGTGCCGCAGCTCGAGCTCGCCTCCGGCGCCCAGTCGGCCGTTCGACTTGCTATCGAATTCCAGGGAAGTCGCAACCCTCGGTGATCTTGCTCGTATACTCTTTTTTGTAGAGTTCAAGGCAAACAACCGATGTTCTGGCGCCCCTCCACCGAACCGCCCAACCTCAGCCGCTGGCTGTTGTCGCTCCTGGCCGCACCGGATTCCCGGCGCTACCTGTTGGACGACCTGCAGGACGAGTTCGAGCGCCGGGTCGATGCGGAGGGGCGCCGCGCGGCGTGCCGCTTCTACCGCTCCCAGGCCCTGGCCTCGCTGCGGCCGATGGTCCTCCGCAAGCTGCGGCAGGTGACTGCGGAGCGGCGCAGGCCGAGAAGTCTCTCGGCCCCGGTCGGTTGGCGACCCCGAGTGTCCGTCCCCCACGATCCAACGGTTCACGGAGCTCCGATGAAAGACCTCACTAGCGATTTGAGACTCGCCTTGCGCACCTGTTTCCAGCAACCCCTGCCGACCCTCTTGATCGTGCTCTCCCTGGGCATCGGCATCGGCGGCTCCATTGCCGCCTACACCCTGGGCAAATCCCTGTTCTTCGGCAGCGAGCCGCTGGACGACGTGGTACGAATCTACACCAGCAAAGGCGCCGACAAATACGGCCACACCTCAGCCCCCGACTACCTGGATCTAACGCAGGACGTCGAGGCCTTCGACCGAACGGCGCTATTCAACATCGGCAGCATCGCGCTCCATCGCGGTGAGGATCGCCACCCATTGGTGGTGGAGATGGTGTCGGATGACTACTTTGCCATCACCCGCCTGCAACCGGCCCTCGGGCGTTTGCCCTCGGCGGAGGAGATTCGGCTGGACGGCGCCGCGCAGCTAATCGTCCTCGGTTATGACCTGTGGAAGACGGAATTCGGCAGTGATTCCGAGATCATCGGCCGCACGGTGCGAGCGGACGGAAAGCCCTTCACCGTGGTCGGCGTCGGACCGAAGGATTACGCCAGCCGGATCATGGGCTTCCGGGTCGATGCCTGGGTACCGATCGGGGTCGAGGGCGGCATCTTCAACACGTCCCCGGGCGGTCTGGCGGATCGCCGGCAACGGCTCTACATGCCCCTCGCCGGCCTGCGATCCGGGGCGAGCCCGGCCCAGGCCCGCGCTCAGATGGAGAACCTGGCCGAGCGCCTGCGCACCGAATACCCCGAGGCCTGGAAGGCCGAGACCGGTCCGGCGCGCTACTTCGTGGCCGAAGTCGATGATGGGTCGCGCTTCTCGCCCCAGGGGCGGCGCACGATCGTCACCTTCTTCGCACTGCTGGGGCTCATCTGTGGCCTGGTGCTGCTCGTCGGCTGCTCCAACGCAGCCGGGCTGGCCCTGGCCCGCGGTCAACGCCGTCGGCGTGAGATGGCGGTGCGCCTCTCGATCGGCGCCAGCCGCTTCCGCTTGATCCGCATGCTGCTGATCGAGAGTGCGCTGCCGGCCGCGGCCGCCGGCGGGGTAGGGGTGGCCGTGGCGCGGCTCCTCACCGGTCTCCTGCGGACCCCCGAGCTACCGATCGACCTACCGGTAGGCCTCGAGGCGCAGCAAGACGGCTGGGTTCTGCTGGTCGCCCTCGGCTTGAGCGCGGTCTCCACCGTCGCCTTTGGCCTGGTGCCGGCGATGGAGAGTGCCCGCACGGATCTGATCCTTTCCCTCAAGGGCGACGCCGTGGGCGGCAGCGGTCGAGGGCTGGTGCTACGTCGCGTCCTGATCGTCGGCCAGGTCGCTCTGGCGGTGGTGTTCGTGGTCGTCGCAGCCTCTCTGACCCGAGTGGCCACTCGACTCGGTGTGTCGGACCTCGGGTTCGACGTCGATCGATTGGCCGTCATGTCGCGCCGACTGAGTGACGGTCAGATCTCGGGGGTCGACGCCCCGACGGCCCTACGACAGATGCAGGAGACATTGACCGCACGGGCTGAGATCGAAGCGGTCGCCGTTGCCTCCGGCGCCGAAGGCACCTTCTTGGTCAACAGTCTGGGGGACAAAGTGATCGCCGGCGACGGCGGCGCCGCGACCGACGGTCGGGTGGACTTTGTCGCCCACAACACGGTCAGCGACGAGTTCTTCGAAGTGCTCGGTATCCCCGTGCTGCAGGGCCAAAGCTTCGCTCAGCGCGCCGGTCGCAAGGATGTCGCAGTGATCAACCGGGCCTTCGCCGAGCGCTACTGGCCCGGGGAAAACGCTATCGGGCGAAGCTTCAGCGCCCAGAATCCCGAAGAGCAGGAGACCCCACCCGTCTGGCTGGAAGTGATCGGTGTGGCCGCCGATGGCGCCTATGTACAGGCCGGTGTGACCTCATCCCCTTTCTACTGGCGACCGTTCGACCCCACCCAGCACCGCTGGGCACTGCTCGTGGCCCGCGCCACGGCGAGCTCCGGGGAGGCACTGCAGGTGCTCCAACGAGAGGTCCCCGTGCCCGACGGGGAGCCGATCCTGGTCGCCCCACGCACCTATCGCAGCATGGTCGATGCCCAACTGGCCAGCTTTCGTCTGGCGTCGCATTGGGTCGGTGGCGTCGGCGCGCTCGGCTTGTTCCTCGCCGTGGTCGGGATCTACGGCCTGGTGTCCTTCATCGTTGGCCTGCGACAGCGGGAGCTGGCGATTCGCCAGGCCCTGGGCGCTACCGGAAATCAGATTGTCCTCGGGGTGGCACAGGGAGGGCTGTCCCTGGCCGTGATCGGTTTTGTCGCCGGTCTCATACCGGCTCTGCTGCTGTGCCGAGGCCTGGCCAGCCTGGCCCCCGGCATCGGCTCGTTCGATCCGCCGGTGATCCTGATCAGCGCCGTCCTGGTGGGCGCTGCGACCCTGTGGGCCAGTGCCTGGCCGGCACGGCGGGCGGCCGTCGCGTCACCGGGGCTGCGGTTGAAGGACTCCTGATCCACCTCAGCAGCCCCATTCGACGCAACCCGGGCGAGAACTGACCGTATACCCTTTTTTGTAGAGTTCACAGTTTCCCTCTCTCACCCATAAAACACCGACCCATGTTCTGGCGCCCATCCACCGAACCCCCGGTCCTCAGCCGCTGGCTGCTGTCGCTTCTGGCCTCGCCGGATTCGCGACGCTATCTGCTGGACGATCTGCAGGACGAGTTCGAGCATCGGGTGGACGCCGAGGGTCGCCAAGCGGCCTGCCGCTTCTACCGGTCCCAGGTCGCCGCCTCGCTGCGATCGATGGCCGCCCTACGGATGGGGCGTCTGGCCGCTGCTCGGGACGCCCAGCGCCCGTCCTCGGCCGCCATCAGCTGGCGCCCCCGGGTGTCCGTTCCTCACGATCCTAAAGTTCACGGAGCTCCCATGAGCGATCTCAAGAACGATCTTCGATTGGCTTTTCGAACCTGCCTAAAGCAGCCCTTACCGACCCTCTTGATCGTCCTCTCCCTCGGCATCGGCATCGGTGGCTCGATCGCCATGTACGCCTCGGCCCGCTCTCTCTTCTACGGCAACGATCCGCTCCAAGGCGTGGTGCGGATCTACACCAGCCAGGGCGAAGACATCTACGGCGACACCTCGGCGCCCGACTACCTCGATCTGGCGGAAGACGTCGCCGCGTTCGACCAGACGGCCCTCTTTCGCATCGGCAGCGTGGCGCTCCAGCGTGGCGAGGATCGGCGGCCCCTGATCGTCGAGATGGTGGCGGACGATTACTTCCCGATCACCGGCCTGCAACCGACCCTGGGTCGCCTGCCGGCGGGCGACGAGGTGCCGCTGCACGGAGCCTCCCAGCTGATCGTCCTCGGCCACGAGCTATGGGCCACAGAGTTCGGCAGTGATCCCGACATCGTCGGACGCTCCCTGCGGGTGGACGGTCGGCCGTTTACGGTCGTTGGGGTAGGGCCGGAGGGTTATTCCAGCCGCTTGCTCGGGCTGCGGATCGATGCCTGGGTGCCGATCGGTGTCGAAGGCGGCCTCTATGTCGTGTCGCCGGGCAGCCTGGCGGATCGCAAGGAGCGCCAATATCGAACCCTCGCCGCCCTGCGCTCCGGCGCCAGCCCGGCCCAGGCCCGTGCCCAGATGGAGAACTTGGGCGGTCGGCTGCTGGCCGAGTATCCGGAAGCCTGGAAAGCCGAGGCCGGGCCGGACCGCCGCTTCGTGGCCGAGGTCGACGACGGGTCGCGCTTGCCGCCCCAGGGGCGCACCGGAGCCATGGCGATGTTCGGGCTGCTGGGGATCATCTGCGCCCTCGTGCTGCTCGTCGGCTGCTCCAACGCCGCCGGCCTGGCCCTCGCCCGTGGACAGCGGCGGCGGCGCGAGATGGCCGTGCGCCTTTCGATCGGCGCCAGCCGCTTTCGCTTGATTCGCATGCTACTGATCGAAAGCGCCATCCCGGCGGTGGCGGCCGGGGCGGTGGGGCTGGCGGTCGCACGCGTGCTCACTGGCCTGCTGCGGGCGCCGGAGCTGCCGATTGATCTGCCCATGGGCTTCGAGGTCGAGCAGGATGGTTGGGTCTTGCTCATGGCCCTCGCCCTGAGTGCGGTCTCCACCCTAGCCTTCGGCTTGCTGCCCGCCCTGGAGAGCGCCCGCACAGACCTGGTGCTGTCGCTCAAGGGTGACGCCGCCGGGGGCAGCGGGCGAGGCCTGGTGCTGCGCCGGGTCCTGATCGTTGCCCAGGTCGCTCTGGCGGTGATCTTCGTCGTCGTCGCGGCAACCCTGACCCGGGCCTCGAGCCAGCTCCAGGTCGCCGACCCGGGCTTCGACGTCGATCGCTTGGCGGTTATGTCGCGCCGCGTGACCGACGGTCAGATCGCGGGGGTCGAAGCCTCGGTGGCCCTGCGCGAGATGCAGGACATCCTGGCCTCGCGCTCCGAGATCGAGTCGGTTGCGGTCGCCTCCGGCGCCGAAGGGACGTTCCTGGTCGATGATGAGGGGCACCAAGTGTTGACCGGTGATGCCTCATCCAGCGCCAACGGCGAGGTGGAGCTCGTACCGTTCAACTCGGTCAGCGACGAGTATCTCGAGGTGCTCGGCATCCCCGTCTTGCAAGGCCAGAGCCTTGCGCACCGCGGCGGACGCGACGATGTCGCGGTGATCAACCGTGCCTTCGCTGAGCGCTATTGGCCAGGCGAGAGCCCTCTGGGCCAGGGCTTCCGTGTGCGTAATCCTGAGACACCGGAGGCCACCGCGGACTGGCTCGAGGTGGTCGGCGTCGCCGCCGACGGTCCTTACGTGCAGGCCGGCGAAACCAACGCACCCTATTTCTGGCGCCCCTTCGATCCCGGCGAGCACGGCTTCGCCCTGATCATGGCCCGCGGCACCGGGACCGCGGAGGGCGCGCTACAGGTCCTGCGCCAGGACGTACAATTGGCGGAAGGAGAGGTCGCCCTGGTCGCACCCCGGACCTACCGCAGCATGGCCGACGCGCAAATGGCCATGGTGCGCATGGCGTCGCAATGGGTCGGCGGCGTCGGTGCCCTCGGTCTGTTCCTCGCCGTGGTCGGCATCTATGGCCTGGTGTCCTTCATCGTTGGCCTGCGCCGCCGCGAGCTAGCGATCCGCCAAGCCTTGGGCGCCACCGCGCGGCAGATCGTGCTCGGTGTCGCCGGCGGCGGCCTACGCCTGTCGGTGATCGGCTTCTTCGCCGGTCTCCTACCGGCTCTCCTCCTGGCCCGTGGCCTGGCCGATCTGAACCCCGGCATCGGCCCGTTCGATCCCGTGGTGATCCTCGGCAGCGCCCTGCTGGTCGGCGTCGCGACCTTCTGGGCCAGTGCCTGGCCGGCCCGTCGCGCCGCCGTCGCCGCACCCGGCCTGCGGATCAACGACCCCTAACCGAAAGAGGCGATTTAATGCGTCGAGACAAACGACATCTCGGAGAGTTCGAGCTCTACGTCATGCTGGCCGTCGCCCGCCTGGGCGACGACGCCTACGGCGGCGCCCTGCGCCGCGAGATCGAAGAGCGCACCTCCCGCTCCGTAGCCATCGGCGCGCTCTACGCCACCCTCGATCGGCTCGGCGACAAGAACCTGCTGCGCTTCCGGGTCGAGGAACCGGGCGCGGGCCGACCCGGGAGGGCCAGGCGATACTGCCACCTGACCCCCGCCGGAGAAGAGGCGCTGCAGCTCTCCGCTGACATGCTGCGGCGCATGATGGACGGAGTGGAAGTCCGCGGCGTGCCGCTGGTCGATGGCAGCGCTGGGTGACCCGTCGCGGCGTCCGAAGGATCAACCCGAGGCCCGTATCGCGCAGTTGATTAGAATCCAGCTCATGAGCCGGCGAGCCTTGCGGATAGCCTTGGTCGGGATCTCCCCGATCTGGTTCTGCGTTTTCGGATTCTGGTACCTGATCCAGATCTCGGATCTCTCGGAAGCGCTTTTTACTGCGGCGGCAGTCCCCGGAATCGCGTTGGCCCTCTTGCCGTTGTTCCTCGCCTGGCGACTGCGCGAGGGCGCATCTCGATCGGTGGCCTTGCCCGCCAAAGGGTTTCTGGTGGTCGTAGGCGGGGCGCTCGGTGCCGTCGTGCTGCTCTTGGCGCTCGTCTTGCTGCTCATGGTGATCGCCTCGCTGGTCTTTGGCGGCTTTCCGACTCGTTGAGACTTCTGGGGCTTTTCTTCACCCTGATGGAGCCCGCGCCAGCAGGAAAGTACCGGAGCAATGATCCAAATCGGGTCTGTTTTGCGCTGTTATAAGTGAGAGGCGACTTGATGTCGGCGGCGACCGCCGGTGACTTTGGCGCCGACACCCGTAGGAGCAACAACGGCTCCCAGGCCACCGGCCAAGCGGCCACTGGCTGAAGCACTATCGGCCCCCTTGGCGAACGCGGAGGGGGCTTTTCAATTCCGCGTGACCATTCGTGGGCTGATTCCTGACGAGTTTCGTGGGACAACGGGGTATCGAATGCTGATCGGCGGCCGGCAGGTTCGGCTGAACCTCAGGGCGATTGGAAACCGGCGCAAGTTTTGAGCCGTGTCAGGGTTCCTAGGGGAGTCCATCAACTCCAGGAGACCCTGATGATCTCTCCCGACCTGTGCCATGTTGCACCCGCTTACCGCTTCGCCAACCACCTCGCGCGCCGTTTGTTGCCAGCGCTTTGCTTGCTCTCCCTGCTCGCGCCGCCCGCCGCAGCGGTGCAACCCCGTGAGGTTCTACCGCGAGACGCGGATCCTGCCGTCTCAGGTTGGCTCGAGCCGCACCTGGTCTACTTCGATCCCCAGGGACCGGTGCGGGATCAACTGCTCGTGTTCCTTCCCGGCTCCCGGGGCGTGCCGCAACGGGCTCAGACCTTCCTTGCCCTAGCGGCTGACCTCGGCTTCCATGTCATCGGTCTACGCTACCCGAATTCGTGGTCGCTCTCCGAGTTGTGCAATTTCAGCTCCGATCCCGACTGCTTCGAGACGGTGCGGAGCGAGATCCTGTACGGCGTCGATCAGGCATCATTGGTCGAGATACCCGGGCCTGATTCCATCGAAGCTCGGTTGGTCAGTGCCATCGCCTTGCTCGACGAGCGCTTTCCGGCCGAGGCATGGGGGCAGTATCTCGCCGCCGACTCACCGAAGTGGCAGCGTCTCGTGCTTACCGGCGTTTCCCAAGGCGGCGGGCACGCAGCGCTGCTGGCGCGCGACCAGCAGGTGGCGAGGGTAGTCCTGTTCGCTTCGCCGGCCGATTACAGCCCGCTCTTCGGCCGCCTAGCGTCCTGGATCTTCGACCCCCACGTCACTGCCGGCGAGCGCTACTGGGGCTTCAGCCACCTCCAGGACCGCTGGCAGCGCCGCCTGGAGGCCTGGGCCGGCCTCGGCCTAGGGGCTTTCGGCGCCCCCGTCGTGATCGAAGAGCTTCAGCCCCCCTACGGCGAGTCCCACCAGTTGACCACCGACGCCGAGCCAAGGGTCGCGGGGGAGTTTCACGGCAGCGTTGTGGCCGATGACCTGATCCCGCTGGACGCAACCGGTGCGCCGCTCTTCGCCGATGCCTGGGTGTATCTGTTGACGGCGGACTCCAGCGGCACGGCGAGCGCGAGCACTTTTTCGTTCGTCGAGGCAGCGATCTCGGCGCCTGAGTCGGACACTTCGGTCGCTGTCAAGATCAGTCGCCACGGTGGTACTCAAGGCGTCGGGAGCGTCGACTATGCCACCGTCGGCGGCACCGCCGAGGCGGGCAACGATTTCCTGACCACCGCGGGTACGTTGACTTGGAGCAACGGCGAAGGCGGGACGAAGTCGGTGGACATCCCTCTCGTGGACGACTCGGAGATCGAAGGCCTCGAGGAGCTCAGCTTGATGCTATCGAACCCCGTCGGCGGCACGATCTCGGGCTCTTCGACTGTCCCTATCTCGCTGATCGACGATGAGGAAGCCGCAACGCCCTGTGTCGCCGCCGACACGACCCTGTGCCTTGGTGCCGGCGGCCGATTCCGCGCCGAGTTGGCATGGCGAGACTTCAGTGATCGCCATGGCGCGGGCAGAACGGTCGATATCGGTCGCGAGGATTCTGGCCTGTTCTTTTTTTCGACGAGGAAAACATCGAGATGTTGATCAAAGTGCTAGACGCCTGTGCCAGTGAGCTCGGCAACCGCTATTGGGTGTTCTACGCCGCCACCACCGATGTCGAGTTCACACTCATGGTGACCGATACCGAAACCGGCATCCAGAAGATCTACAGCAATGCTCTGGGACAGGCGGCGCCGCCTATACTCGATACCAGCGCCTTCGCCACCTGTCCCTGACCCTACAGTCCGCAGGGGACCTCCCCGCCGGGCGCGACCTGCTGGAGAAGGCCCTGGCGGCGGATCTGGCTCTGGGACTTTCTCCGCCGAGATGGAGCCCGCGCCAGCCAGAAAGTACCGGAGCGATGATCCAAATCGAGTCTGTTTTGTGCTGTTGTAAACAAGAGGCGACTTGATGTCGGCGGCGACCGCCGGTGACTTTGGCGCCGACACCCGTAGGAGCAACAACGGCTCCCAGGCCACCGGCCAAGCGGCCATTGGCTGAAGCACTATCGGCCCCCTCGGCGAACGCGGAGGGGGCTTTTCAATGTTCGCGTGGCCGAGGAAAGGCGACATCTTGAACTTGAGTCAAGTGTCACCTTCCCTGAGCACCGATGCGGTTTCGCCGTCTGAGGCGAAGCTCCGCTAGCCCTAGTTACACAGGTACAGGGCAACGCGATCGGGGGCTAGAACGTTCCAGCACCGCGCATTCAAGGACGAACAGGCGGTTCCGCCGGGATTGGAGGAAGAGCATTGTGGCTGCGGAAAGGTAGACGAGCAGCTCCGCCACCAGACATCCCAACAATCCTCCTCGCCAACGAACGTCCACGTGAGACCGGCGCCAGCAGACTTTTCGACAGGCTTCGAATCGAGACGAGTCGATTTTTCGCCGACTGAGAGATCGGCGTCTCCACTGCGGGGCTGGATCACTCGTTTTGCAGCCATACTGTTTAGGCTTTCTTCTTTTTCAACACCCGGCGTGAGCTCGAGTCTTGCGCCATCGGGTTGTTTCAGCTCCTCCGCAAGAACAGGGCCGCACACGCAAACAGCAACAACCATTGACGCGCTCAAGACCCAACAAGAAACCTTATTCATGATCAATTTTCTACCCTCGTAAAGATGAACTCTTCATCATCAATTAGACGACGTGATGCGCCCAGAATGGGAGGATCACTTCTCAAGTCGACACTCGGTACCAAGCGTCTCACTGGTAAACGCGTAGATCATGAGTCCAGCTGTTCATCCTCTCGCACGAAATCTTGGGATGCTATCCGCGCATCGCGCAGTGGATTAGAACCCAGGTCATGAGCCGGCGGGCCCAGCGGATTGCCTTGATCGGGATCTCCCCAGTTTGGTTCTGTGTTTTTTTGCTCTGGTACCTGATCCAGATCTCGGATCTCTCCGAGGCGCTTTTCACTGCGGCGGCGGTGCCCTGAATCGCATTGGCGTCGTTGCCGTTGTTCCTCGCCTGGCGACTGCGCGAAGGCGCTTCTCGGTCGGTGGCCTTGCCCGCCAAAGGGTTTCTGCTGGTCGCTGGCGTGGTTATCGGTGCCTTGTTGCTATTCTTGGTGATCCTCTTGCTGATCTTTGGCGGCTTTCCGACGGCTTGAGGCTTCTGGCTGCTTTTCTCCGCCATGATGGAGCTGCGCCCGCAAGAAAGTACTGGAGCGATGATCAGAATCGGGTCTGTTTTGCGCTGTTGTAAGTAAGAGAAGGCGACCCGATGTCGGCGGCGAACGCCGGTGACTTTGGCGCCGACACCCGGTGGAGCGACAACGGCTCCCAGGCCACCGGCCAAACGGCCACCGGCCAAACGGCCACCGGCTGAAACACTATCGGCCCTCTCGGCGAACGCGGAGAGGGCTTTTCAATGTCTGATCATAGGGAGGCGGCATGCAAACTCAGTGGATCTTTCTAGGTCTCGTGCTGTTGGTGATTTGTACAGCCCTGATGCTCCGCAAGGCACGAGGCACCGACCGGGCGGAGCCTCCGGGTGAAGTCACGGTACCGGACGACGAGGTGCTCGCCAGGATTCGTTCGGACATCGAGGAATATGGCTGGCATTTGCTGCTCATCTCGGGTGAGGGCCGAGCCGGATTCATCTATTCCATCGGCCTCTGGGAAACCTACCGGCACCCGGAAGTGATCTTCTTTGATGTCGAAGAAGATCCGAAAGGATTCGTCGGAAACATCAACCGTTTCGCCAAGCGGGTCGCCGCAGGAGAGCGCTTCGAGCCTGGCGACAGGATCCCGCAAGCCTTTGGTAAATATGACGGATGGGTCCGAGAGGTTCGGCCCAAGTGGTACCCAGGCTTCCTCGGAACCGCAGGGGCTTACTACGAGGGGTTCGATTTTCCCGC
>JBCCGX010000036.1:0-21218 GCA_039029035.1 Acidobacteriota bacterium
ATCGATCCAGCGCAGGTCGTCCAAAGGGCTGTTGGGCATGGGATGGCGTCCAAACGGGGATGGAATGGGCTGTGGAACCTTGACTCCGCGGCGCAGAAACCGGACTATGCAGCTGTCCGGGCGGGAACGCAAGCTCCCACCCGGCCTCCCACCCTAACGAATCACCCCTGAGAGATATCGAGGTAAGCGATGGCTGAGCAATACATCTATGTCATGAAAGGCCTGCGCAAGGTCTACCCGCCGCGCCGCGAGGTGCTGAAAGATATCTGGCTGTCGTTCCTGCCCGGCGCCAAAATCGGCGTCCTGGGCCTGAACGGCGCCGGCAAGAGCACCCTGCTCAAGATCATGGCCGGCGAGATCACCGAGTTCGAGGGTGAGGCTTGGCCAGCCAAGGACGCCAAGGTCGGCTACCTGCACCAGGAGCCGGCGCTCGATCCCGAGAAGGACGTGCGCGGCAACGTCGAAGAGGGTGTGGCGGAGATCCGTGCCCTGCTCGAGCGCTTCGACGAGATCAGCGCCCGCTTCGGTGAAGAGATGAGCGACGAGGCGATGGAGAAGCTCCTCGCCGAGCAGGGCAAGGTGCAAGACGCGATCGACGCCGCCAACGCCTGGGAGATCGACCGCACCCTGGAGATCGCCATGGATGCCCTCCGGGTACCCCCCGGCGATGCCGATGTGACCAAGCTCTCGGGCGGTGAGCGACGCCGGGTCGCGCTCTGTCGCCTGTTGCTGCAGGCGCCGGATCTCTTGCTGCTCGACGAGCCCACCAACCACCTCGACGCCGAGTCGGTAGCCTGGCTGGAGCGCTTTCTGGCCGAGTACCCCGGCACCGTGGTGGCGATCACCCATGACCGCTACTTCTTGGACAACGTCGCCGGTTGGATCCTGGAGCTCGATCGCGGCAAGGGCATTCCGTGGAAGGGCAACTACTCCTCCTGGCTGGAGCAGAAGCAAGCGCGCCTGGCGGACGAAGAGAAGCAGACGTCGGCACGCCAGCGCACCCTGAAGCGGGAGTTGGAGTGGATCCAGATGGCGCCCCGCGCCCGTCAAGCCAAAGGCAAGGCGCGCCTCAACGCCTACGAGCAGCTGCTCAGCGAGGATCGCGAGACCCAGGCGCACACCACCACCCGCCAGATCCACATCCCGGCCGGCCCGCGCCTCGGCGACAACGTGGTCGAAGCCGAGAACCTGCGCAAAGGCTACGGCGACAAGCTGCTGATCGAGGACCTCTCCTTTGCCCTGCCGCCGGCCGGCATCGTCGGCGTCATCGGCCCCAACGGCGCCGGCAAGACGACCCTCTTCCGCATGATCGTCGGCCAGGAGACGCCGGACTCAGGCGAGCTGAAGCTCGGTAAGAGTGTCGAGATCGCCTATGTCGACCAGAGTCGCGACGATCTCGACGGCGAGGCCCAGGTGTGGGAGGCGATCTCCGACGGCCATGACATCGTCACCCTGGGCAAGCGCGAGGTGCCGGCGCGGGCCTATGCTGCAGCGTTCAACTTCACCGGCGCGGACCAGCAGAAGCAGGTCAAGAGCCTGTCCGGCGGTGAGCGCAACCGCGTCCATCTGGCACGGACGCTCAAAGCCGGCGGCAACCTGCTGCTCCTCGATGAGCCGACCAACGATCTCGACGTCGACACCCTGCGCGCCCTCGAAGAAGCGCTCCTCGCCTTTGCCGGCTGCGCCGTGGTGATCAGCCATGATCGCTGGTTCCTAGATCGCATCGCCACCCACATCCTGGCCTTCGAAGGCGACTCCCAGGTGGTCTGGTTCCAAGGCAACTACGAGGCCTACGAGGCCGATCGCAAACGACGCCTCGGCGCCGATGCCGATCAGCCCCACCGGATCAAGTACAAGAAGCTGCGGCAGTAAGGGCGGCCTGGCATCGCCCATCGGCCGGCCGCCCCTGCGGGCTGCACTGCCGCTGCGGCAACTCGCCGAATCTCTTGCAAGTTGCAGGAGAGCTCGGTTACTGGTGGACGGAGGGCACCTCGCGTTGTTCCAGCTCGAACACGCTCGCGGCATGCTCACTCCGCAGGGCCGCCCTCCATCCCTTGCCTCGATTGAGACTGCCCCTGCGGTCTGCCGCGATATATCGCAGCACGAGATCTCGTGATCCCGCGAGATCTCGCGTCTCGTGCGATCTCAATGATTCTGTCATTCGCTCGAGGCAGGCGCCGTAAGCGCCTAATTATCAATCTCTTAGGCTCGTTGAGCTGAATCTCCAGGGCCCTGGCAAGGGCCTTGCGATAGGGATCCGTGCGTTGCATGAAACCCAACCCGCAACCCGAACCACGGAGAACGAGTCATGAGCACCGAAAACCAAACCGCGACCCCGACCGCCCTCGTCGTCACCGATCCGCAGAATGATTTCCTGAGCCCTGACGGCGTGACCTGGGGGATGGTCGGCCAAAGCGTCACCGAGAACAACACGGTGGAGAACATCGAGGCCTTGTTCAAGGCTGCCAAGGCCAACAATGTGCCGGTCTTCATCTCACCGCATTACTACTACCCCACCGACCACGGCTGGAAGTTCGAGGGTACGCTGGAGAAGGCGATGCACGACATCCACATGTTCGATCGCAAGGGTCCTCTCGACCTGGAAGGATTCGAGGGTTCCGGCGCGGACTGGCTCGAGCGCTACAAGCCCTACATCGAAGATGGTGAGACCATCGTCACCAGCCCGCACAAGGTCTATGGTCCGGAGACCAACGATCTGGTGCTGCAACTGCGCAAACGCGGCATCGACAAGGTGATCCTCGCCGGCATGTCCGCCAACCTGTGCACCGAAAGCCATCTGCGGGAGCTTCTGGAACAGGGCTTCGAAGTCGCGGTGGTCAAAGACGCCACCGCCGCCGCCGTCACTCCCGAGCTCGGCGACGGTTACACCGCCGCAGTGACCAACTTCGGCTTCATGGCCAACGCGGTACTAACCACCGAAGAGGCCGTCGCCGCCCTGGCCGCTTGAGCTCGAGGGACCCGAAGATGTCACAAATCCCCCTCGTCCCCCCGTTCACGCGCGAGACCGCCATCCGCAAGGCCCGCGCGGCAGAAGACGCCTGGAACAGCCGCGACCCGGATCGTGTCGTCCTGGCCTACACCGAAGACAGCCATTGGCGTAATCGCAGCGAGTTTCTGCACGGCCGTGAAGCGATCCGTCAGTTTCTTCAGCGGAAGTGGCAGAAAGAGCGCGACTACCGCCTGATCAAAGAGATGTGGTCTTTCGGCGACCATCGCATCGCGGTGCGCTTTCAATACGAATGGCACGACGACGCCGGACAGTGGTTCCGGTCCTATGGCAACGAGCTCTGGGAGTTCGACGAGGGCGGGTTGATGCGCCGCCGCGAAGCGAGCATCAACGACGTCACCATCGCCGAGAGCGACCGGCGCTTCCTCTGGCCTGCCCCCGGACCGCGGCCAGAGGCCCATCCCGGGCTGATCGACGCGCCGATTTGAGCTTCGCTTCGATCTCGTCCAGCACCCGTTTGTGCTCGCGCAGGCCCGCAAGGTCGACCGAACACCGGCCCCTGAGCCGGTAGCGGCTGAGGTCCGGCGGCGTCAGCTCGCTGCGGGCTCGGGCTTGCGTGCCGGGCGATGGAACGGACGATAGAAGGCGTCCCGGCGGTGGATGCAAGTAGCACAGGTGCCGACGGGCTCGCCGCAGCGCAACCCATCGCGGATGCGGTTCAAGGCATCGCCCTGCGCGATGGAGTCGAAGTCGTCTTCCGGCTGGAAACCGATCGGATCGCCTTGCCAGAAGATGCACGGTGCGACGGCGCCGTTGGGGCGTATGACGTAGGTCTCGCCGGGATAGGCGCAGCCGTTACGGCGCTCGCGCCATAGGTGGCGCCAGTGCTCCCAGCGCTCGATGCCGGACTTCCAATGGAACAGGCGTCGTCCGAGCCGACTGGCCAGATCACGCGGCCGGTCCTCCTCGGACTCGAACACCGGAAACGATGCCAGCCGGATACCGCGCGCCACCGCGTCACGGGCCGTGGCCTCGAGATCGGCCCAAAGCTCACGCGGGTCCTCGTCGTCGAGCAGCTCCGGACTGACGTCGACCCCGGTCGTCGGAGTGACGAAGCGGACGTCGAGCTCCACCGCACCATGCTCGGCAGCAAAGGCCGGCAGCAGCCGGAGCTCGTGGCGATTGGACTTCATCCAGGTGAAGATGATGCGCAGCTTGGGCCGCTGACCACCATGCTTCTGTTTCACTTCGTTGAACAGATTGAGGCGGGCGATCAAGCGATCAAACTTGCCGCCGATGCGGATCTTCTCGTAGGTCTCGCGGGTGACCCCGTCGATCGAAGCCGCCACCGTCGTCACGCCGGCGGCAACGATCGCCTCGGCGTTCTTCGGAGTCAACGGCAACAGATTGGTGGGAAACCACAGATCAGGCACCCCGTAGCGACCGGCGATGGCCACGATGTCGCGGAACTTGGGGTGGATCATCGGCTCGGCGGCGCAGCCCAAGGCCACTCGGCGGGCGCGCGGGAAGTATTCCGCCGCCACCTTCTCGAACACCTCCACCGGCATCGTGCCACGCTCGGAGAGCGAGCGTTCGAAGGGCTCGAAGCGCAGCCGATCGGTGCCCGAGAAGTAGCACATGACGCACTTCAGGTTGCACTGCTCGGTGAGGTCGAGAATGATCGTCAAGGGCCGGCTCATCAGGCCGCTACCCTATCAAGGCTCACCACGCCTTGCCGGCCGTGATTTGCGAGTCTCGTCGGCTGGGGTTTCGCTATACTCCGCCCATGAGCGGAACATTGAGCGCGGCCTTGGCCGACATCACGTTGCCCGATACCGAAGGCGAAACGGTTCGTCTCGGTGCCCTGTGGGACGACGGCCCGGCTATTCTCGTCTTCCTGCGCCACTACGGCTGACTCTTCTGCCGCGAGCATGCCGCGCAGTTGCGCGACCACACAGACGAGATCGAGGCAGCCGGTGCCAGCGTTGCGGCGGTCGGCCTGGGTGATGCCTATTACGGCAAGACGTTCAAAGAAAAGAGCGGCATCGGTTTCCCGCTGCTGATCGACGAGGAGCGCCAGGCCTACGGCGCCCTCGGGCTCAAGGTCGCTTCGCCGATGCATCTGCTGCGGCGCGACAACAACACTGCCCGCAAGCGGGCCCAGGCGGGCGGTTTCCGCCAGGGACGCCTGGGCAAGAACCCCTTCCAGCTCGGCGGTAGCTTCGTCTTCGGCCCCGGCCATGTCGACCTCTTCGCCCACGTCAGCGAAACCTTCGGCGACAACGCCGCGCCGAAGGATCTGATCGCCGCCCTCGGCTAAACGGACCCGCACCAGCCGCACCCGGCCGGATGCTAGCATCTGCCGTCCTGATGCCTAGCGATCCGCGCCCATCCTCGAGCCCCGAAGTCCCGACTGAAGCGGCGCGCCGTTTCGGCTTCTGGACCTTTGCCGGTCACTTGCTGTCGGTCTGGGGCATCGCCCTGTCCAACACCCTCCTCGGCTTGACGATTCTGTGGAGTGGCTTCTCGCGCCGGCACCTGCGCTGGCATTGGCCGAGCGCCGCGCCGCTGATGATCCCCTTGGGTGTCTACGCCATCTTCTTCGCCATCTCGGCCCTCACCTCGATAGAACCCTTGACCAGCGCGAAGGAGCTCAAGACCCTGATCGGTCTCGCCACCGTACCGCTGGCGATCCTCATCGTCCGCGGCGCAGCCGAGGTGCGGCGCATCTTCGACCTCATCATCCTGATGATGGTGCCTTTGGCGCTCTACGGCATCGGCCAATACTTCCTGACTGACTACGGCCCGCTCGACGATCGCATCCCAGGACCCTTCTCCCACTACATGACCTACTCTGGCGTGTTGTTGCTCGGCGTCCTGCTGCTCTTCGGCCGCTTGACGGCAAACAAGGGCAGAGGCCAACCCCTTTGTTGGTTGGTTCTGCTTCTCGTCGGCTCCGCCCTGCTCCTGACCCTCACCCGCGGCGCCTGGATCGCAGCCGGCGTCATCCTGGCCGGGGTCTTGTTGCGCCACGCCCGGCGTTACCTGCTGGCGTACCTCATCGCCCTGCTGGCCGCCGGTGTCTTCGCGGCCGCCTTGGCGCCCGAGACCTGGAAAGCACGTATCGTATCGATCACGGATCCGCGCAACGAATCCAACTACGACCGCCTCAGCATGCTCCAGGCGGGCCTGTTCATGATCGCCGAACGCCCTCTCTTCGGTATCGGGCCGGCCATGGTGCGGCACCGATATCCGATCTATCGCCACCCGACGGCACCGCGCTTCAAGGCCAATCACCTGCACAACTCGTTTCTGCAGATCGCCGCCGAGCGAGGCCTGCTCTCCCTCGCAGCCTACCTCTGGCTGATGGGCGCCGCCATCCGACTCACCTACCAAGGTTATCGGCGGGAAGGCGGCGACGGAGGTGACAACGCCGACCTCTACCTCGGCATACTGCTGGCCGTCATCGGCTTCAACGTCGCGGGCCTCTTCGAGGCCAACTGGCGCGATACGGAGATCCAGCGTCTGGTTCTCTTCACCCTCGCCGCCCCGGTCTGCTTGCGCTCTCAGCCGCCGTCGAAACCGGCGCTTGACAGGCCCTGAGCCCAACAGCAAGAAAATGGCTCGAATAGGGTTGACCCTGGCTCACGAGAGGGTGTAGGCTGCTTGGTGGACAAACTGTAAAGGAGGCTAGGTCATGTCTCCACCGGACAACGCAAGGCCCTCGGCGTGATGCACAACGCAAAGCGTTCGAAGACGTCGAGGGCAACCCCAGCCAGACTTTAGGGGCACCTGCTCCAGGCCTTGCGTAGCAGTGTTTTAGACACTCTACCGGCATTGAGCCGCAATGGTTCTTGCAGGTGCCGCTGAGTCTTACTATTTCTTAGAATCGGCGTGGATTTGGAGGGTTTTCTTTTGCGATAGAATCGCCTTCCATGGCCGGCCAGAAGATATTCTTGTCCTACCGCCGGGAAGATTCCGGCGGTTACACCGAAAGCCTTTATAAAGCATTAGTCGAGCGCTACGGCAGCGAGTTTGTCTTTTACGACCGAAAGCAAATCGAGCCGGGCGCGAAGTTTCCTGATCGGCTGCGCACCGCAGTCGCCCAGTCTGCCATCGTTCTCGTCGTCATCAGTCGTCAATGGCTGAAGCTGCGTGATGACGAAGGGCATCGCCGGCTAGATGTCCCCGGAGATTGGGTCGCGGCCGAGATCGAGCTCGCTCTCTCTGGCCGGGGTCAAGTCATCCCGGTCCTGGTCGACGGGGCGCAGATGCCGCAAGCCGGCGAGCTGCCGGCGGTGATTCAGAGTCTCGCCGAACGTCAGGCGGCCGAGGTCACTCCAACCCGCTGGGACGAAGACCTCGGCCGCCTCCAACGCTCGATTGATCGCTACCTGCTCGGGCGCAGGCTCCGGCCGCCGCGCCAGCTGGCCGCGATGGCATCAGCCGCCGCTCTCGGGTTCGCGAGCCTAGCCTGGCTGACGGACCTCGCCGCCGTGCCGGGTCTCCGAGGAGCGCAGCGCCTGTTCGAGAACGCTCTCGGCCAATCGGCCCCGGCGACCTTCGCCCTAGGCGAAGTTGCCCTGGTCGAGATCAACGATCGGGAGCAGTCCATCGCTGACCGTCGCCGGGCCTATGCCTCGCTTCTCAATACCCTGGCCGAGGCCGACGCTTCGGTGATCGCCCTCGACGCCTTCTTCGATTGGGATCTGGAAACCGAGCCAACATCGGCAGATCTCGAGTTGGCCGAAGCCGTGGAGACAGCTCGTGCGCTCGGTGCCCGGATCGTCCTCGCCAGCAAAGGGCTGCCGCCGGCGCTGAAGAAAGACCCTGCAACCGGTCGCTTGATCCCACCCGCTTCGCCACTGCCGGCGTGGCTGCGCGAGCCGGTCGGCGACGGTTGGGGGTACGTGACACCTCAGCTTTCGCCGCTGACTCCCGGCGGCTTGGCCCGCATCGAGCTGGCACGGCTGAAGCACTTTGGCGGTCGGGTGCAATCCGGCGACCTGTGGCCGACCTTCGCCCTGCGAGCGGCGATGCAGCACCTGGGGGCGACGGTCGCGCGCTACGACTTCGACAGAGGGCAGATCAGGCTCTGTGCTCCAATCCAAGACACCGCCGGTCCCGACGCCGAAGATTCGGTGTGTGGTCGCGGCTTCGAGAATCGCTCGACGATCCCGGTGGAGAAGCTTTCCAAGGCGGCGGACGACCTGCGGACCGGTGCCCGATCCGCCGAGCGCCCCAACGCCGTCCTGTTGCTCATACGGTTACACCTGGCGCCGCCGGAGCAGTTCGAGGATCGCACCCGCCGTGCCGACGACACCGAGGCCCTGCGCAGGGCGCGGGAGCCCTTCCCTCTTGTCGGCTCCACCCGCGAGCGTCCGCGCGAAGGGTTGGGCGACTACCCCGGCTACCGAATCCACGCCCAGGTCGCGGCCGACATCTTGGCGCAACGCTTCATCCGCCCGGCAGGCGCCGGCCTCGCCCTACCCCTCTTTGCCGGCGCGGCGCTCCTCGGCACGGTCTGGCGCCGGCGCAAGCGCCGGCCGCTCGAGATCTCCGATCCTTCGACGCCGCAGAAACACTGGCTCTGGAGCTTGGCCGACATGGCCGTCGCCGGTCTGGCCGTCACCGCTGCAGCCTACCTCGCGGCGCTGCTCGCTTTCCGCGGCCGCTTGCTGATCTTGCCCGTGCCCTACACCGCGCTCGCTTTCATGCTCGCCTACCTTCTGCTAGCAGCCATCGAGCGACGCCGAGCGACATGAGAAGATAAGCCAGAGAAGACATCGTCAGGAAGTGAGAAGTCCAGGCGCTGTCTTTCGTCTTATTCCCCGAAGGCTCGCAGCGGCTCCGGCTTGGGGCGATTGAGCGAGCCTTCGGGCCGGAGGCTCGTCATGCGCTCGCGAACCCACTCGAAATCCCACTGGCTGGTGCTCCTGACGCTCACCCTCTCGGGCATCCTCGGGGTGCCGAATGATACTGCCCGGGCCGACGACGACACCCTGGCGCTGATCGAAGAGCTGGTGATCGCCGGAGAGGCCACGACTGAGACCCGTTTGGAGCAGCTGGCCGTGCGGCTGGCAGCCACAGGGCAGGATGAGCCGGGGCGCACCGGCTTCTTGTTGGCGGCGAACGACGAGATCCGCACCGGACCCGACACCCAGGCCATTTTGCGCTTCCTCGACACCGAAGCCGAGGTCGACCCCTGGGTGTTTCTCGACCGGAGCTCGGTGCTACGGATCGTCGATCAGCGCTCCGTGGAGACCCTTCTCGGTCGCCTGTTCGCCACTCTCAAAGGCCTGTTTACGGTGCTGACCCCACAAGGCCAGCTGGGTGTCGAAGGCACCGAATTCGAGATCGTCCTGGCCGACGGCGACGCGGTCGAGATCCAGGTCCTGGAAGGTGCTGCCGAGTTTCGTCCCAGCCTGCCGGAAGAGCGCAGCAACGCGTCGCCGGCACAGATCGAGAAGCCGTTCTGGGAAGTCGAAGCGGCTCCGAACACCCGGCAACGGTTCGACAAGACTTTGCCGCTGAGAAACGTTTGCCAGAAGAAGCACAAATTCACTCTCACCCATACCGAGAGCCTGGAGTGGCTGGACTTCACCCTGCGTCCGAAGACGCTGTCGATTCCGGGTGCCGGCCGGGCCCCGGCCGACCTGTCTCTGGCCGTCGATGCGAGGGGTATCCCGCCAGGTGTCTACCTCGATACCTTGCGTATCGAGTGCCTCGACTGCCACAAGGACGACGATTGCATCTTCGAACCACGCCCGTTGCGGCTACGAGTTCTGGTGGGGGTGGCCAATCGCCGGATCGAGCCGCTGCAACGGCTCGACCTCCGAGCTGGTGACAGCACGCCGGGGCCGGAGGCCATGGTGGAGACCCAAGCCCGCGCTCTACTCAGCTGGACCGACGACGTTCTGCTTGCCGGCCAGCCGACCTACCCAGCGCCCGGAGACCCGCCGAGTTTCGACAACCGCGAGATCAGGGCCCACGCTTTCCGTGCCAACCGCTACAAGGCCATATGGCAACAGGATGCTCGCGCCCAGGCCGAGCTCGGCAAGGTCTACAACGATTGGGGCGAGGGCAAGCGCGCCACCGTCGCCTACGAGGACGCGGCGGTCCGCGAGCCGGACCTGAATGACGAGCCGGAGTTCCTCACCCGACTGTCGCAAGCCCATCGCCAGGCGGGTCAGCTCGACGAGGCCGAGACGCGGGCGCGCGAGGCGGTCAGCCGCCAGTCCGAGTCGAGCCACGCCCACCTGGCGCTGGCCAACGTTCTGCGCAACCGAGCCACGGTAGCTGAGAGTCGCGGCGATGCCGCCGCCGCGACCGATTACCTCGACCGTTCGCTGTTGGCCTACGACGATGCGAAAAGGTGGACCGAGGTGTCGTCCGCCACGCCGAACGACCGACGCGGCTGGACCCGCGGCGTGGTAGCCACCAACACCGCCCGCTCGCGCGCCCAGCTGGCCAAGATGGCTGCAGCAGAAGGGGAAGACTCGCGAGCCGAACGCCTGCTGCGCGAAGTCCGCGACGAGACGCGGACGGCTCGCAGTAACGCGCCCCAAGATCCCTATTCGCTGCTCGAAGACGGTGCAGCGAGCCAACGCCAGGCGTTGATCGAAGCCAGGCGCGGCGATCCTACGGCGAGCCAAACAGCCTTCGAAGAAGCCGAGCGCCAGTATCGCCAAGCGCTCGACCGACATCCCGACCTGGCGGCGGCACACTATCGGTTGGGCACCCTGTGGGTCGATCGCGGCCCCCGATACCACGAGCGCGCTGAGCGCGCCTACGAACGCTGCCTGGCACTCCGACCCACCTACGGGCCGGCCTACTACGCTCTCGGCAAGCTGCTCTTACAAGACGATCCCGAGCGCGCCGAGCGCTACTTCGATGTCTACCAGAAGGTCACCCCGGACGAGCTAGAAAGACCGCTTCCCCTGCCGAATTTCCGCGGCCGGCAGATCGCCGACGCCCAGGCCGCCATCGCCAAGCTCGGCCTACGCTTGACCGAGGTCCAGCGCGCCCCGAGCCCCAGACCTTCCGGCACCGTGATCGGCCAACAACCGGAGCCTGGTACCGACGTCGAGCCCGAAGGTGCGATCAAGCTGGTGATGGCGGTGCCCGAGGGGCGCTTTCCGATGCCCGACCTTCGCAACCTGAGCGAAGCCGGGGCCCGCCACCGCATCACGCTCCTTGGCCTGAACCTGGGTAAGGTGGATGACAAGGTCAAGAAGGAGCAGACTCGGGTCGTCGTCTTGAAGCAAACGCCCGATGCAGGCGAGATGGTCCAGGCTCAGGACACAGTCGCCCTCGTCTTCGCCGCACCCCCTGGGGCCAGGGTGCCAGACGTGGTTGGCCAACGGCAGCGGGCGGCAGTCAAGAAGATCGAAAAGAACAAGCTCAGCCTCGGCGACATCACTGAACAAGCGAGCTGCGAGGCCAAGGGCACCGTCATCACTCAGCGGCCCGAGAAAGGTCGCCGTGTGCCCTCTGGCAGCACGGTCGACCTGGTGCTCGCCTCCCCCGGCCCCGACGCCCGGCGCGTACCAAAGCTCGACGGCCTGCTGCGGGCACAGGCTGGCCAGCTCCTCCAGCGAGCCAGCCTGCGAGGCGAAGCCATCCATCGGGAGGACGAGCGCACCGAAGGCACCGTGCTGAGTCAGGAACCCGCCCCCGGCACCCTCTTGGCCCCCGGCTGCAAGGTACGACTCACCTTGGCCAAGCCGATCCCCCTGGTGGAAGTACCACAGCTCACCGGCGCCGCGCTGAGCGAAGTCCAACGCGCCTTCGCCGGCCAGACCGGTGTTTTCGCGCGCCTGCAACTGGGGCGAGTCACCGGCGCCCAGACCGAACGTGTCCCTGCCGGCACCGTGCTGCGGCAAGACCCTGCAGCAGGGTCCCGGGTGCGTTCCGGCCAGCGCGTCGACCTCGTGGTCGCGTCCCGCACGCCACCGCCAGAACGAACGACTGGCCTCGCCGTCCCCAGGGTCATCTGCCTACCGCCGCAAAGGGCCTCCAGCGCGATCAGCAAGGCTGGCTTCCGAGCCGTGCTCAAAGGCCAGGGTGAAGTCGTCCGCCAGCAGAGCCCTGCCGCTGGGTCACGTGCGGCGGCCGGCTCCGTCGTCACCCTGGCCCTCGGCCGTTGGGACGACGACTGCGGCCGGTACCCCGGCTGACGAGCCTTGCTCGGAGCACGACCATGTCAGATGAGCTGATAGAATCTAGACTCAGGAGGCAACCGATGAGCCAGACCACACAAATGACAATCGAAGTCCCGGTTGCGGTCGAAGAGCGCCTCGAAGAGGTCGCCCGAACGTCTTCCAGATCCAAGAGGTCACTGGTCCAGGCAGCTCTGATCTCTTTCCTGGATCTTTACGACTGGCAAATCGAGGCGATTCGCACAGGCATCGCCGATGCCGATGCGGGACGGGTCGTTGACCACGACGACGTCGCCGCCTGGCTCGACAGTTGGGGTACCGCGAACGAGCTTCCGGCCCCGCGATGCGACTGAAGTGGTCTTTCTCGGCGCTCCAAGACCTCGCTGACCTCAGAGCCTACATCGCCAGTGATCGACCGCGAGCCGCCACTGGAGTCGCCCGACGAATAAGGCAAGCCGTCGAGCACTTGGAGCAATACCCTCGCATGGGACGTCCCGGACGAGTCGAGGGAACACGCGAGCTGATCGTCACCGACACGCCTTACCTGGTCGCATACCGTATCGAGGGCGATGTACTGGTAGTGTTGCGGGTTCTGCACAGCGCACGGAAGTGGCCTGAACGGTTCTGAAACTCTCAGGATCTGTCGATGAGACCACGCTGCACCCTCGACGGCGTGTCGGCTCAAGCTATCCAGGACTTGTTGCCGACGTTTCGGTCGAGTCGCCGGAGGCCTTCGGGTCGCGACGGAACAGCTCGAGCAGAGACTCGAACGAGCCGTCACCATCCAGGTGGACCTGGTAAAGCGTCAGCAGCTGTTCTTCCATCAGGACCATGATCCGTAGCGCGTTGGCCGTAGCTTCGAATTCGGCGGTGCCCGGCTGTCGATTGAAACTGTTGATCGAGGCCGCCATCAAGGTTTCCATCGCCGATTGGCACGCCGCCTGATAGTTGTAGATCTCGGAATAGGTGGACACCCGGTCATAGGACATGTCCGCGATGGCACCGGTGGTCATCGAGGCCTGCCAGGCACTCGAACGCAGAAAGACGGGGTTGAAGGCCAGATCGTCGCCAGACGCCTGCTCCGTGCTGTCTTCTGCGCCAGCCAGCGTCTGCAGTGTCTCGACGAGCTGCTGATGGGCCGGCAAGTTGACCTCCAGGAGTCGCCGATTGCGCCACATCTCTCCGGTCACACTCTCGGTCGCGCGCTGGACCAGTTGCCGGGTCTTGCGCGTTTCGCGCCATTCGTTGACACCGAGGGCCAGCAAGACCGCCAGGACGATCGAGCCGACCTCCAGGAGGATGTCCGGCAGCTTCTCGCGAATTCGTCGTCGTTTGCTCACACACGTACTCCTCGAACCGCCAGCTAGCCTAGGCCTTGGGTCGCGATCCGTCTTTTCTTCGCCAAGAGAGCAAGCTGTCTCAGTAGGATCTGGCTCGTATTATCCCTTAGCTCGAGCCCTGGAGAAACGACGGCTCCTCGCGCCGGTCGCGGATGGAAACCCAAGCGACTCGCCACGAGGAGCAGGGTACGATTCTGGGATACGAACCCGTTGGATCCGGCCGATTCGCGAGCTAACGCAGCGTCGAGAGACGCAGCTCTACGACTCGCTCGTCAGCGTGCCGCGCCCCGACCCATCTCGTCCTCGATCACCTTCGCCACCAGGTCGAAAGGATCGGCGCCGCGCAGCAAGGCCACCGGCCGGCCGTTGACGTAGATCGCCGGGGTGCCACCGAGGCCAATCGACGCGGCCGCGTCGACGTCGCGCTGCACGGCGTCGACCTTGGCGCCGGAGTCGAGGCAGGTATCGAAAGCCTCAGTATCGAGGCCGATCTCCTGCGCCCGCTTCTTCAGATCGGCCACCGTCATCTCTTTCGCATTGGCGAAGATGGCATCGTGCATGGGCCAGAACTGGTCCTGGGCCTCGGCACAAAGAGAAGCCTCGGCGGCCTTTTGCGCCTGCGGGTGGATGTTGCGTAGCGGCAGCTGGTGGAAGGCGAAGCGCACGCGATCACTGTAGGTCTCTTCCAGGCGCGCCATCGAGGGCAGCAGTTTGGCGCAGTAGGGGCATTGGAAGTCGGAGTGGATGCGCACGGTGACAGCGGCGTCGCGCGGTCCCTTGAACGGCGCCTCGGAGGAGTCGATCTCCAACCGGAAGGGTTCGAGATGGATCGCGACGCCATAGCGCTGGCGCAGGCTGGCGACGAAGTCCTGCCGCACCGGTCCGCTGCGCTGTTGGGTCAGAAGATCGCGGATCTGACCGGCGACGTCGTCTTTGCTGCGCTGGATACGGGCCTGATTCTGAGTGTAGAACGCATCGATATCCGCCTCGGAAACCGCCTCGACCTTGCTTTCGACCTCCGTCTTCAAGAGCTCGGCAACGCTGACCTCGCGGCGTTCGGCTTCCATTTCTAGCAGCCGGGCATCCACCAACTGGGTGAGACCGGCCTCGAGGGCCTGGTGCCGTTGACGATCGAGTTCCTGGAGTTGCGCGGCGGCCGCGGTCTCGAGCTCGCTCATCAGGATGGCCTTGCCATCGATCTCGGCCACCGGCCGGTCAGATGTGCTTCCGGCGCTCCACTCGGCACCGAAGGCCGCAATGGTCCCACCTAGCAAAACAGAAAGCGCCAGGGCGCTGGCTCTATGGATTCGGATCGACATGGTTGATTCCTCGAGTTGGGTGAAGGCTGCCGAGAGAGGCCGGGTGCCTCTTCGGTCGCAACAACCCTAAGAATCCGCCGTCGCGGGAACCTGAGATTAGTCTGAGATCGATCTCAGAAACGGGTCAGGAGGGCGAATACAGGCCGAGATTGGCCAGGATCTGGCGGAACCGCTCGCTCCGACGGATCGAGTCGAAAGCCGGGTCGACGTCGATCCACACCAGACCATGGTCGCGGCTGGCGTAGGCCCGATCGAGCCAATCGAGGGCAGCGTTCTCGGCGCCCAAGCGCGCTTCGTAGCTCGCCAGGAGCACCGGATCGACCGACACTTCCGTCGATCGCTGCAGCGCCCGGCCGACCAGGTGGCGCAGCACCCCTTCGATCCCGCCCTGGGCATAGACCGAGGCCACGGACGCCACCTCTTCACTGCTGTCGCCGGATAGCTCGACGATGCGCTGGTAGGCAAAGAAGGCCTGCTCCTCCAGGCTCGAGGCGAGGAAGACATCACTCTCCAGCTGGAAGATCGGCAGGTAGGACGGGTCGAGCTCGCGCACCCGATTGAGCTCGACCAGTGCGGCATCGTACTGCCGCGCCAAGTAGTAGGACCAAGCCAGAGACCAGCGACCGGTCTTCGATGCCGGATCCCGCGCCAGGCTACGCTCCAGAGCGGCGATCGCCTCGTCGTGACGCCCGACGGCCGAGAGGTAAGCGGCATAGTGGCGGCTGCCCTCCACCGGGCAGACCTTGGGCTCGTAGCCCAGGCGGAAGTGGCGATCGGCGCCGAGCCAATCCCACTCGTGACGGAAATAAACCGAAGCCAGGGCGAGATGTGCTGTCGGCAGGTTGCCGTCGAGGGCGAGGGCGGTCTCGGCCGCGACACGCGCCTGGCGAAAGTGGTCGAATTGGGCCGGCCCCTCCTGCTCGCCAGCCTGGGCGATCAGAGCGTCGGCCAGGCCGACATGGGCCGGAGCAAAGGCCGGCGAGAGCTCGATGGCGCGCGAGAAGTAGGCTTCGGCCCGGCCATTGCCGCGCGCCGTACCCTGGCGCAGGAAGTGGCTGCCCATCTGGAAAGCTTCGCCCACCGCCGGATCGACCTCGACCGAGGGTGCCGGCAATGGGGCTGCCGAGGTCAAAACCGGCCCGACAGCCTGCGGTGTTGTGGTTCTCTCGCCCCCGGCCGGGGGCGCCTCACCTGGCAGGAGCCAGGCCGTCGTTAGCAGGGCCGTCAACAGCGCCGCAGCGGCCGACGCCGTGGCCAGCCCGAGCCGCGGCCAGCGCCAGCCCTTCGGCGCACGATCCTTCGGCGCACGGTCTGCCACCGCCTGCGCTGCCGGCACACAGGGCGTCACCGGCGCGATCAGGCGATAGCCGCGTTTGCGGATCGTCTCGATGTAGGTCGGGCGACGGGCGTTGTCATCGAGCGCCTTGCGCAGCTCGTAGATCACCGTCGTCAACACCTCGTCCGAGGTGAAGCGCCCCTCCCACACCCGCTCGATCATCTCGTCCTTGGCCACCACCCGCCTGGGCTCTTCGGCCAGCAGGACCAGGGCGGACATCGCCTTGAGGCTGAGGCGACGGGCCTCGTCGCCCAGCCGCAGGGTGTTGGACGCCGGCTCGACGGTCCACGGTCCGAGATGAAAGTCGCTGCGCATGGTGAGACTCGGTGGCCGCTCGCGAATCAGGTGAGAGAGCAGCCACCTTCACTAGAGTATCATCCCGCCCGGTTTGCGTTAGGGCAGGTTCACCCCAGAAACCGACGCAGCTACCCCACCGTCCGGTTTGCGTAAGCCTCCCCCGAGGCAAGAGAAACCGACGCAGCTATCCCACCGCGACGGCGAAGCGCTCGGCCTCGAAGGCCCGCATCTGCTCGACGGTGCCGGTGGCCGGCTCTTTGCCCAGGGCGACGTTCTCGGGCCAGCGCATGAGGGAGAGGGCCAGGCTGGCTTCGGAGCCGACGCTGCAGCAGGCGACCAGGTCGCCGGGCTGGAAGTCGCGCAGGATGGCGTTGTAGTAGAGCGACACGCCGATCAGGGCCGGGCCGACGTTGCCCACCAGGCGGTTGGTGTTGACTCCGTGCTCGGGATCGCCGCCCATGACCGAGATGGCGCGATCGACGAAGCGCGGCGTCGGCGCGTTGCACACCCAATGGTCGACGTCAGCGACCGACACCCCGGCGCGACTGAAGAGCTCGGCCACCAGCTCGGGAAGCTGCTTCAGGGCCCACTCTTCCAGTTGGCCAGCCGTCTTGTGGCCCACCGCCAGACGGATGCCGGAGGGCACCGCCAGGTCGACGCTCCAAGACACCAGCGAGCAGGTGGGGCCGGAGTTGCGCACCACACTGCCGAGCAGCTCCTGGCCCTCGGCGGTCGGCCCGATGACCATGGCAAAGGCGGCGTCGCCGATCACGTCGGTCGCCGGGTGGCCCGGCTCGACGGTGTGGGAGTAGGGGCAGCCGACCACTACCAAGACATTGTCGTACTCCCCCACCATGACCTCCTGGCAGGCGCTGCGCAACGCCACCAGGCCACTGGCACAAGCCGACTCCACGTTCCACGCCGCGGCCCTCTCCATCCCCATATCCCAAGCCATCGGCGTCGCGTTGCCGATGCAAGGCTCGGGCAGGGCGGGGAAACTGGCGCCGAGCACCAGATCGATCTCCGACGGATCGAGCTTGGCGGCACGCAGCGCTTCTTCCGCTGCGGCACGATCGAGATCCAGGCCAGTGAGCCCGTCGGACAGTGCGTGACGCATGGCGCTGTCGCCGTTCGGCAGAGTGATAGTGCGGTAGCGCGACGGCAGCTCGATGGCGAGCGCACGTATACCGGCCGGTCGGAATGTTCTGTTCATCTAGGATTCCTTTCTCACTGCGCGGGCCGGCCTGGCAGTCGGCCTCGCCCGCGCTCGATGTCAATCCCTGGAGGATGCCTGTTGGGCGATGAATTTTTGTAGCTGCCCGGCCGCTTGCCGGCGGACCTTGTTCTTGAGGAAGCCTGTCCAGCCGAGCAAATAGCCGGCGGGACCGAGGGCCATGCAGGTCCAGCGGTAAAAATCGAAGCGATCGGTGTGACGATAGATTTTGCCGTCTTTGAACTCGAAGCTGGCGGCGATCCGATTGTGACACTTCCGACCGGTGAGGCGGAAGGTGTAAATCGCTTGCCAGTTGGCCGAGCCGGTGGTGTCGTCGGCCTCGATGTCGGAGAACTCGAGCTCCAGATCCTTGCCGCGCTCGACCAGCATGCGCCACATGGCGCCGATCCGCTCGCCTTCGAGGTTCGGAAAGGCGGGATCACCGAAGATGGCTTCGGGGTGATAGCACGCCGCCATGGTCTGGTGGTCGCGCTCGGCGAAGGCGGAGTAGAAACGGTGCAACAGCTCGGCATTGGGATGCATGGCTCGACTCACAGTAACGCTCTGAAGGAGAGCAAGTGACATCGTATGCCTCGTGCCTTACACGAGACCTTACGAAGAGGAAGAAAGGAGTTTAGCCTAGATCCCCCGGGAACGTTGAGCGGCCCCCGTGGGTCTCTCCCGGAGAGGCGATCGGGGTGACCTACTCGTAACGCAGGGACTCGATGGGATCGAGATTGGAGGCACGCACCGCCGGGTAGATGCCCGACGACAAGCCGACGCCCATGGCGACGCCGGTGGCGAGCAGGATCGACCATACCCGGACTTCGGTCGGCCAGCCGGCCGAGGCGGCCACCGCCTGGGCGATACCCAGGCCCATCAAGATACCGGCCACCCCGCCGATGGCCGAGAGGGCAAAGGACTCGACGATGAACTGGAAGCGGATGTCGTTGCGGCGTGCTCCAACGGCCCGCCGGATGCCGATCTCGCGGGTACGCTCGAGGACACTGGCCAGCATGATGTTCATGATGCCGATGCCACCGACAAGGAGCGAGATGCCGGCGATGCAGCCCATGACGATGTTGAACAGCCTCTGGGTGCGGCGACTCTCGGCCAGCAGTGCCTCCGGCACCACCAGCTCGTAGTCGTCGGCCCCGGCGTGCAGGTGACCGAGCAAGGAGTCGATGATGCGGGCACTCTCGCGCCCTTGGTCGGGGGAATCGAGGCGCACGATGATCTCCGACAGCGGCGAGTCGAGGGGACTCGCATCGAACTTGCGCAGCGCCGTGGTCACCGGCAGGTAGATCGCCGTCGACGCCGAGCCCAGGGAGACGCCCTGAAAGCTGTCGACCTCACCTCCGGCGCCGGCGCTGAGCACGCCGATCACCTCGAGCCAGACATCGTTGACTTTCACGTGCTCGCCGATCGCCGGACCGTAGCCGAAGAGGTCGCGCCGCACCACATCACCGATCACCGCCACCTGGGCGTGGCTGCTGACGTCGAGCGGGTCGAGGAAGCGCCCTTCAGCGAGCTCCAAGCTGACCAGGCGAGCATGGTGCTGCGACACGCCGAAGACCTGCGGTTTGGAGGAAGCACCGGCAGCAAGCACCGCATAGGGCTCGATCTCGGCCTTCGGCACGACCAGCTCGACGCCCGGCACCGCATCGCGAATCGCTTCGACATCGCGCATCGACACGCCGAGGGACTTGGCGCGGATCTCCCGCAAATCGTCGTCCTTGAGGCTCTTGGCCCGCACCACGACATTGTTCAGCCCGAGGCGCGAGATGGTCTCGAGCGCCTGGCGCTCCGCTCCGGCGCCGATCGACAGCATGGCGATCACCGCACCGACCCCGAAGACGATACCCAGCATGGTCAAACCCGAGCGCAGCTTGTGCGCCGAGATATTCTCCAGCGAGGTGAGCAGCGCTTCGCGCAGCTTCATTGGATCGCTCCGACCGCCAGGCTGGGCGCCGCGCCCACGGACTCGTCTTCGGTCTCGCCACCGGCATACGGCGGCGACAGTGCGATCTCATCCCCTTCGCTGAGCCCCTCGGTGACCACCACCAGGCCGAGGGAGGACGCGCCGGTCTCGACCCGTCGCGGCTCCAGCTTACCCCCCTCCCGAACGTACACTCGCGCCTGTCCGCCTTCTTGCACCACCGCTTGCCGCGGCACGACCAAGACGTCGTCGAGATCGTGCAGAAAGAGGGTTGCCCGCACCCGCTGCCCGGGCTTCTTGGGGATTTCGGCCGCACTATCGAGCGTCAGACTGACGCCGAAGTACTGCACTGGCGAGCCGCGAAAGCGCGGCTTGGCCACCGCATCGACCCGGCGAATCTTGGCCGAGTGCACTGCACCGGGTCGTGCTTCGATGATGACCGAAGCCGGCTTGCCCGCTTCCAGGCCGCCGGCGTCGGCTTCCAGCACGAAGACCTCGGCCTCCATGGTCGACAGGTCGGGAATCTCGGCGATCTGCTGCGAGCGCCACATTTCGGCGCCGACCTGCAGCACCTCCCCCTGCCAGTTGCGCTCCAGGGTGAGGATGCCGGCATGGGGTGCACGCACCTCGAGCGCCGACAGGCCATCGTTGGCCTGGTCGATCGTCAACTGTGCCTGGCGCTGCTTGATCGCCAGCAGGTCGAGTTCGGTGCGGCTCAGAGACTCGCGCGCCTGGCGTGACTCGGAGGCGTGGCTCTTGCGCTCGCGAGCGAGCTCGCCGTCGACCTGGGATTCGACCACCTCCTGCTTGGAGAACACTTCCACGTCGGTCTTCTGGAAGCGCTCGACGTGATCGAGCTCGAGATCGGCGATCTGTAGCTGAGTGTCGAGCTCCTTCACTTTGGAGCCGCTCTCGACCTTCGACTTGTGGACCTCGAGGCCGGCGCTACGTAGATCAGCCTCGCCTTCGATCAGCCGCTCACGCATCTCCGCCGGGTCGAAGCGGGCGACCACTTCGCCCTCGTCGACCACGCTGCCTTCCGGTGCCAACCAGGCCAGGCGCACCGACCGTTGAACCTCCGAAGGCACACTCAGGGTGGTGGTGGAGGCGGCCTCCAGGGTGCCTTCGGCGGTCACCCGATGCTGGAACGGCCGCCGTTCGACGCGAAAAGTCGGTGCGTCATCCGGCATAGTGCAGCCACTCAGCACAATGCAGACGCTTAACCCGATGCAGGCACCCAGCGCGCCAGCAGGCCCACTCTGGGCCAGGAGGCCACGCCGCTGAGCCAACCTGGGTTCGCCAGACGACTTCACGAAGTGCCTCCGCCACGCCGCAAAACGCGATCCCCTTCGGCGAGCCCCGCGTCGACAGCGAAGAGCTCACTGTTGCGCTGGCCGAGCTGCGGCACCGCCGAGCGTCGGCCGAAGAGCGTACGGACGTAGACCAACGTCCCCTCGGCCTGCTGAAAGACCGCGTCGTGCGGGATCACCAAGGTGTCTTCGACCCGATCGATCTCGATCTCTCCGCGGAAGCGCATGCCGGGACGCATACGCTCGGTGTCGGTCGCTTCGAGCTCGACATCGAGCCGTACTACTTTCTGCGGATTGCGCCAGGACTTCTGCTGTACGGTGCGGTGGATCTTCAC
>JBCCGX010000037.1:0-20800 GCA_039029035.1 Acidobacteriota bacterium
CTAACGACTTCCGCGGGTCGCCAGCCAAGGCAAGACGACGAGGGCCATCACAGCGGAGATCAGGGTGCCGGCGGCGACCAGGATGCCGAAGCGTTGGGTGGGCGGGAAGCTGGACAGAACGAAGATGCCGAAGCCGGTGGCGAGGATGAGCATGGCGCCGACGATCGGGCGCTGCATCTGGGCGCAGGCGGCGGTCCATGCGGCGCGTTCGTCGTGGCCGCCTTTGCGTTGACGCCGCACTGCCATCATCAGGTGGATCATGGCGTCGATGCCGAGGGAGATGGCGACGTTGGCGCCCGGGGCGGAGATGACATCTACCGGTAGGCCCAGGTGGCCCATGGTGCCGAGGAGCAGGATCGGAACCGCTGCCAGGCAGAGCACCATGGCGAGGGTGGCACGCGGCGTCCGTGCGACGGCGGCAGCGACGAAGATGAAGAACAGCAGGAGGCCGCCGAGCTCCCGCACCAGGCTGACGGCAACCAGCTCGCCGAGCTTGCCTTGCAGGTCGTAGAGACCGCCGATCAGCTCGGTCTCGAGGCCAGCCTCGGTGGCCAGGCTTTCTAGGCGTTCGAGGGTCTCTCGGCGCGACATCTTCCGCTCAGTCTCGCGCATGCGCAGGAAGTAGAGGGCCTGGCGACGATCCTCGGAGATGAAGCTGCGTGCGATGTGATCGTAGCGCTCGCTGTCGAGAAAATTGACCAACTGTTCGGTGGGAAGGAAACCGGCCAGGGGCACTTTACGCGCTTCGTCCAGCAGGACCGACAACGACAGGGTGACGCCTACCGCAGGTTCGGCCTCGAGGCTCTTCTGCAGATTTGACAGCGCGTCCTGGGTACCACGGGAATCGAGCCGCCGGCCTTCCGGGTCGGTGACCACCAGGTAGAGCGGGCTGGATCCGCCGTCGCGATCGAAGAGCTCGAGCCCGTTGCGGATCTCGCTGCCCTCGGCGAAGTAGGCGAAGATGCTGGGGTCGGTGTCGATGGCTGCCAGACCGAAGGCGGCGACCAGGCATAGCGCGGCGATGACGAGCGGTCCGCGCGCGCCCGGCAGCCTTTGGCTTGCCGACGCCGCCGCTGAGCTGGTGGCATCCGGGTCGCTTTTGGAGCGCAGGAAGAAGGGGTAGAAGCCGTAGGCGACGGTGATTGCGACGGCGGTGCCGACCATGCCGGAGACACCGAGCTCGCGCAGCGGTTTGGCGTTGGCCAGGAGCAGACTGCCGAAGCCGGAGAGTGCGGCCACCATGCACCAAAACGATGCGGTGAAAGTGATGCGCACGGCCTGGGATCGGGCGTCTTGGGGCGACCGGCCGGCGCGTAGCCTCTGCCAATTGGCGGTGAGAAAGACCGTGTGCGACAGCGTGAGGACGAAAACAATGGTCGCGATGTTGGCGGTCAGGATGCCGATCGGCACGGCCAGCAGATGCAGCACCGTGAGGGTCAGAAGGCAGGCGCCGACACAGGAAAGCAGGGTTCCGGAGACCGGCGGCACGGAACGGTAGAGCAGCGAGATGACCAGCCCGAAAACGAGCAGTGCGGCGGCCGAGAAGATTCTCAGATCGCGCCGCAGGTAGCGGCGAATGAGCTCCACCACGTAGGGCACACCAGAGATCTCGAGGTCGAAGCTCGGCCGATCGTGGTCGGCGAGGATCGCCTCGATCCGAGCGATGAGATCGCCATCGGCATCGTCGGCCACCGAGGCGACGAGCTGGGTGGCGTGCGGGTTGTCGCCCAGCAGGAGTCGACTCCAGATCGGGCTGCCGGCTGCGGCGGCCGGGTTGGTCGGGCCTTCGGTCAGGCTTTGTACTTTGTTGATACCCGGATCCGCTGTCAGGGCCTCGGTGAGCCCCCGGATCTGATCGATGTAGTCCGGGCTGGTGATGTCTTCTCCCTGGGCGCTGACGATCAGCTGCTCCTGGGAGGGAAAGCGCTCGGCGATCTCTTTCGACGCCTGGAACGCCGGATCCTCGGTGGAGAAGAAGAAGTCGCTCTCGACCTTCGGCGCCAGGTCGACGCGGAAGAGCACCACCCAGGCGGAGAAAGCCATCGCTGCCAGCAAGACCCAGAAAGCGACCTTGGATCCTTGGTCGTTCATCGGCTGCGGCTGCGCGTCGGCGGGGAGTTCGGTCATGCCGGCGCTAGCTTAACCCAGACGAGAGTTTCTCAGTCTCGGGCGAGCCAGCGCCGGTAGCGTTCGGCCCGCTCGGAGGCCTGCTGCGCCTCGGCCGCCTGCACGAGGACATCGACCACTGCAGCCTTGGTCCTGGGCGAGATCTTCGCCGCCTCTTCGCGGCTCAGCCAAGGCGAGAGCACCTCCTCGGCAGCGGCTGGCTTGTCCAGCGCCAGCTCGCAGCGAGCGATCAGCAGGTCGGTGTCGACGCGGTCGCGGAGCGATGCCGAAGGCGCGGTGTCGTAATGCGCCTTGGCACGCCGCGCCGGCTCCAGGGCAGCTGCGGGTTCACCGGCTTCGCGCTCCAGGTAGGCCAGGTTGTAGCGATAGAGCGCCACTTTGCGATGGTCCGACCCCAGGGCGCGGCTCATCATGTCGATCGCCCGGCGAAAGGCGAGGCGGCCTTCGGCGTAGTCGCCGATCTGCAGCCGCGCGCCGCCGAGGGTGTTGTAGAACGCCGCGACCTGATGATTGTCCGAGCCGAGCCGAGCTTCGAGGAAGCTCAGCCACTGCTCGAGAATCCCCATGGCCGCTTCGTTCCAGTGCCGCGCGGCGTCGGCGTTGCCGTCGCGTTCCTCGATTTGTGCCCGGTCCAGACGCAGGTTGGCCCGATGCCGATTCAGGATGCCGTTGCGCGGATGCTCGCTGCCGTAGGTCGCGGCGACGATCGCCAGAGCCTCGGCGAAATGGTTGTCGGCGCGGTCGAAGTCACGCTGCTGTTTGCGCAAGAGTCCGAGGGTCACCAGGCTCTTCATCACGTCCGGGTGGCTCGAGCCGAGCGCCGCCCGCCGAAGAGCCAGGGCCTCCAGCAGGGGTTCTTCGGACTCGGCGTGGCGATCGAGCTCCTGGAGAAGGAAGGCTTGGCGGTTGAGGGCCCGGGCGCGCAGCAAGCGGAGGCTGGGGCTCTCGCCGCAGATCTCCAGGACCCGGGTGTAGGTGGCCGCCGCGGTCTCGAAGTCGCCTTGCTTCTGCCGGACATGACCCAGATTGGTCAGGGTAACGATCAGGACGGGGTGATCCTCGCCCAAGCTCCTTTGCAGGATGGTCGCCGTTGCTTGCAGCAAGTCAGCCGCCGCTGCCAGATCTCCACGCCGGCTCATCAGGGAGCTCAGGGAGTTCATCACGTAGGCGGTGCGTGGATGGTCCCCGCCGAACTCTTCGGTCCACAGAGCCAGGGTTTGGCGCATGATCTGCTCGGCCCTCTCGTAGGCGCCCTGGCGCGACAGGAGGCTGCCGAGGTCTTCGGTCACCGTGCCGAGGATTTCGGGGGAGAGGGCTCCATCGGCTGCACGCTCGAGTGCCGCTTCCAACATCGCCTGGGCTTCGTCGAAGAGCCCGAGCTTCTCGAGCGCCTTGCCGACTGCGGCCATCGAGCGCACGGTGTCCGCCTCGTTCCGGACTTGACCTTCCTGGAGCTCGAGACTGGCTTGTGCTTGCCGCAGGCTCTCCTCGAAGCGCCCGCTGAGGATCTCGAGCTCGGCCAGGGACAGGTGCAGCTCGGCAACTCGGACGGCGTCGCGTTTGGCCTCGAAGTGGCGCAGCGATTCGTTCAGCAGTCGGCGCGCCTCGTCGACCCGGCCGACGCCGAGTAACGAGAGACCCATCGCCGAGCCCAGCTCGGCGCGGACCGACGGGGGTGCTTCGAGACCGTCGAGACGCTCGACGCCGCGTTCGAGGAACTCACCGGCCGTGACCTCGTCGGATCGCTCCCAGGGGTCGGCCTGGCGGAACTGATCGACCAGAAATCGGCTGGTGAACTCGGCTCGATCGAGGGCTACGAGCGTCTCACGCCGCTGCAAGACGAGGGCAATCAGCGTCACGACCAGAGCCAGAATGCCAGCCGAGGTCGCGGCGACGGGCAGACGGTTACGGCGGACGAACTTGCCTACCACATAGCGCCAGCTGCGGCGTCGGGCCGAGACCGGTTCACCCCGGCGGTAGTGGGCAAAGTCGGCTGCCAGTTGCTCGGCCGACGGGTAACGGCGCTCCGGCTCTTTGTTCAGCGCCTTGAGCACGATGTTGTCGAGGTCACCGGACAGGGCTCGCCGGAGCCGAACCCTATCCTGCGGCAGGCCCGAAGAGGCTTCTGAGGCTTGCCGATCGACCTTGGACGATGGCCGCGGTGGGTCGGCCTGGCAGATCGCCTGCAGGAGGTCGAAGGATCCAGTGCCCTGGGCGCTGAAAGGGCGGGTACCGCAGAGCAGCTCGTAGGCCAGCACGCCCAGGGCGTAGACATCCGTGGCGGTAGTGATCGGTTGACCGGTGATCTGCTCGGGGCTGGCGTAAGCTGGCGTCATCGGCGTCTGCCCCGGGTGGGTTGCGACGACAGTGCGCGGGAACGACTCCGGATCGAGCAGCTTGGCGATCCCGAAGTCGAGCAGCTTGGGCTCACCTGCCTCGGTGACCAGGATGTTGCCCGGCTTCAGATCGCGGTGGACGACGAGGTTTTGGTGCGCGTAATGCACCGCCTGGCAGACCTTGATCAGGAGGTCGATCCGCTGATCGAGGGCCAGCTGGTGCCGGGCACAGTAGGTGTCGATGGGCAAGCCCTCGACCCGTTCCATGACCAGATAGGGACGGCCAGCTGCGGTCGTGCCGCCATCCAGCAGCTGGGCGATGTTCGGGTGCCGAAGGGTCGCCAGGATCTCGCGCTCGGCTTCGAAGCGGCGGATCATGGCTGGCGTGACGAGCGCTTCGTGCAACTGCTTGAGAGCTACCCGGGCCGAGTGCACGCCGTCGATGCGCTCCGCCAGGTAAACGCTGCTCATGCCACCCTCGCCCAAGGGGCGCAGCACACGGTAGGGACCGGCCTGTCGCAAGCCGGAGCCGGCAGGGGTGTCGAGTCGCTCCGCCGCCGGCTGGTCGAAGAGCGGGTCGGTCTCGTCAATCTCGGCGAGCAGCGAGCGGACCTCGCGGCGCAACGCTTCGTCGGGCGTCGCTTGCCGGAGGAAGGCGCTGCGCTCTTCGGGCGCCAGCTCCAATGCCTGGAGCATGAGCGGCTCGAGATTTTTCCAGCGTGCCGCCGGATCGTCGATGGGGTTCGCCATACGGTGTTTTCGCCCTACTGTGCTGGGTTCGGTCGCCGTGAGCTCGAAGTTCCGTCAGGGCTGCTATTGACGAGAGAAAATGGCGTAGCAGCTCCATCAGAGCTGATCCGAATCACCTGGCATTCTACGTCTCCTAGACGAAGGTTCATCTGTGACGCAACCACCAACTGTGACGCAACCGACAGCCATGGGGATGAGATCATGCACTCTAGACAATCAGCGTTCCCGATCCGGGCGATACTCCTTGCCTTGGCCCTTGTTCTGCTTCCGAGCCTCTCTGCCGAAGCTTCGATTCTGGCGCCGCAGGCGGTCGACGACAGGATTCTGGTCTTTCTCAACGAACCGGGCGGCGGCACCACCATCCAGTTCTCGACCTTGATCGAGAACGACAACAACGTCGGCCAGACGGCCAGCATCGTGATCGCCAAAGAGCCGCAATACCGTGCCGCGGGCAGTGGGGTGTCTGGGGATACTTACTTCTTTGTCCCGACCGAATCGTTCTGGGCGCTCGGGACGGATCAACTGACCTACACCGTCACCGTCGGCGGTAGCCAGTCGACCGCTACCGCCTTGCTGATCGCCTATCGTCCGCCGGCGCAAGTCCTCATCGAGGCGGACTTCGAACCGAGCGACCCGATCGATTGGGTCCCTTTTGCGGGCACCAACCGAGTGGAGCTTTCGACCGTGACGCCGATCTCCGGCGCGGCGAGCCTGGAGATCGACATCCCGAGCGCCGCTGCCGGCAGCGCCTTTGCCGCGTTCGAGTTCCGCGGCGACGATGATGACGAGGGGGAGCTCGGCGGCTGCTATCGAGCAGGCAACCAGGGCGGCACGGCCCCTTTCGAGAGCGAAGCGGAGGCGTGGATCCTGGTCCTGCAACAGGGCGCGCTCAATCCGGCCACTGCACCGGTCCGGGTGCGGCGCCAGCCCGACGGCGCGCTGATCGTCGAAGTGCTCGACGCGTCGAATGTTCACCAGGCTTCGGCACCGATCTATCCGATCAACGAGGTGGTCCATTTCCGCCTCTCCTGGAGCCAGCGAGAGGGCCGGCGCCAAGCCCTGCTGCGCGTGGACGGCCAGGCGGTGATGACGCCGCGAGTCCTGCACAACCCGGCCACCGTCGACACGGCCTACGTCGGTGGTGTTCTGGTCGACGGCGATCCGAACACCGGCCTGGAGCTGCAGTTCGATCTTCTGCGCGGTTATCGCTCGAACTTTGCCACTGACAGCACGACGAACGGCTTCTTCAGCTCAGGACTCGAGAGCGGTGACTTGAGCGACTGGACACAGGTCTTCGGCGGGATCCAGGCCAGCCAAGGGTCCGCCCAATCGGGCGACAATGGCCTCGAGTCGCAGGTCGACGCGGCCAACTTCGTCGTCCGGACCTTCGACCATGGCAAGAACGGGGCGACCTTCCGTTTGACCATGGATACCACAGGCTTCAGCCTCCAGCATGGGCGGCTGTTGGTCGCTGCCCGGGGCGGCTCGGGTAGCGATCCACTCTTCGCCCAGGCGGACTTCGGGCTCCATCTCCTCGGCTTCTCGGGCGGGCTGCGAGCCGGCGTGTCGACGTTCTACACCGGGTCGACGGTCCACTCACCTTATTCACCCATCGATGACCAGTCGGTCGTCGAGTTGCAATACCGGCGCTCGGATCCGGGGGCGCACAACGGCTACGTGCGTCTCTGGATCGATGGTGTGGTGAAGGCCCACCACGGCGATCTGCCGGATGGGCGATTGTGTATCAACGGCTATCCTAGGGGCTGCGAGCCCGGCCCATTGGCCCTCGGTTGGATCCGAGTCGGCGCCAGCGGCTTCAACGTGCAATATGCGACGGGAGCTCTGGGATTCGACGAGATCTCGGTCGCTCGCACCGAGTGACGGGGTTGGAGTGCTCGCTCCACAAGGACGACCTCTCGACGTGGTTCGGTATGGATCTAGCTCAGCCGTGCCAACTCAGCCGAGCTCACGGCGCAGCCAGGCCTTGGCTACCTTGGTGTAGCGCACCACCGAGGGGCGTGAGATACCCAGCGCTTCGGCGGTCTCTTCCTGAGTCAGGCCGCCGAAGACCCGCAGCTCGATGACCGATGCCTTGAGCGGATCGATCTCGGCGAAGCGATCGAGTGCTTCGTCGAGATCCAGGTACTCGGAGCACCGCTGTTCGAACACGTCGAGGGCTTCGTCGATCGGTACTCGGGCCACGTCGCCGCCGCGCTTCAAGCTGTTGCGGGCGCGCGCGTGATCGATGATGATGCGGCGCATGATGCAGGCCGAGATGAGCAGGAAGTGCCGCCGATCCTGCCAGTCGACGCGCTGTTGATCGATCAGTCGCAAGAAGGCCTCGTGCACCAAGGCTGTCGGCTGCAGAGTGTTGGGCGAGTCGCCCTGCATCAATCTCGCTGCCAATCGACGGAGCTCGGTGTAGACCAACGGAATCAGCCGATCGAAGGATTCCGTATCTCCTTCTCGCCAGGCATGCAGGAATTGAGTGACCGTCCCGGCGTCCATCGTCGGCGGTCGGTCGTCCAGGGTGGTCAGGAGATGGGCCATGCCGCGCGCTTCCTCGGCCGAGGGCTTGCGGGTGGGATCGTCTCGATCGTTGGGCTGTTGGGTCATGGTTCACCTGGCGCATGGTGAGGACGCATGGCATGCGCTCGCTTTCCGAGGGTACCAGGATTCACCGCCGAATCGTCGCCGGATCGCCGGCGGGATGCACCCCGGCTTCGCGGTAAGATGCCGCTCTATGGCCGTGCTCGGGCAGGATTCTGTGGGTCTCAAACAGGTACGGGTCGACCGTTCCAGCGGTCGGGTCGAGCCCGATTGGGTCGCGGTGGAGGAGCCGCTCGAGATCCGTGTCGACGACGAGCCCCTGGTTGTTACGATGCGTACCCCGGGAAGCGACTCGGAGCTGGCGGCCGGTTTTCTGTTCACTGAGGGAATCGTCGACGAGCTCGAACAGATCGAGGCGATCGAGCCTTGCAAGGATCCCTTGGCCTACGATCCCGACAATGTGATCTTCGTCCGCCTGCGCGAGGACGCGCACCGTAGCCGCGAGCGGGCGCAAAAGGCGCGGCGTGACTTTACCGCGGTGGCGGCCTGTGGCCTGTGCGGCAAGGCGCGACTGGAGGACGTCTACCAACGTCTGCCTGCGATCCGCCCGGTCGAGACCTCGTTGGAGTTGCTGCGGCGGCTTCCTGAGCGCATGCGGCGCGGGCAAACGTTGTTCGAGCGCAGCGGCGGGATCCACGCTGCTGCACTGTTCGACCTGTCGGGAGCCATGCTGGGCCTGGAGGAAGACGTCGGGCGCCACAACGCGGTCGACAAGCTGGTCGGCCGGTTCCTGTTGGCGAAGCGCCTGCCCCTGCAGGATCACATCCTGCTGGTCTCGGCCCGAGCCGGCTTCGAGATCGTCCAGAAAGCGTTGATGGCCGGCGTACCGATTCTCGGTACGGTCGGCGCGGCCTCCAGCCTGGCCGTGTCTCTGGCCCAGGAAGGCGGCATGGCTCTGTACTCTTTCTTAGGCAACGGCCGGGGCCATCGCTACGTTTGACCTTGGTCGAGCGCCGTCTGAGCTGCGGTGCCGACCGGGCCTTCTTCGGGTGTGATCTGGACTAAGATTCAAAGCCTATGCAACGCAAGATCATCGGCCAGCCCTACCGCAAGTACGACCCATCGGAAGAGTTTGATGCCATTGTCATCGGCTCAGGCATCGGCGGCCTGGCAACGGCGGCGCTTTTGGCGCGTCACGGCGGGCAAAGGGTTCTGGTGCTCGAGCGACACTACACACCGGGTGGCTTCACCCACGTCTACAAGCGCCGGGGCTATGAATGGGACGTCGGGCTGCATTACATCGGCCAGGTGCAGCATCCGGCGACCCATACGCGCAAGCTCTTCGACCATCTGACCGATGGGCGCCTGCAGTGGGCGTCGATGGGCGAGGTCTACGACCGGATCGTGATCGACGACAAGGCCTACGACTACGTCGCGGGTCCAGAGGCCTTCGCAGCGCGGATGAAAGAGTACTTTCCGGCCGAAGCCAGGGCGATCGATCGCTACCTGGAGTTGATCCGCAAGGTGCCCAAGTGGAGCGGCCTCTACTTTGCTGAGAAGGCGGTTCCCGCCGTCGTGGCGAAGCTTGTCGGTGGCTTGATGCGGATGCGCTTCCTGCGTTGGGCGAAGCGCACCACCGGCGAGGTCCTGGCGAGCCTGACAGACCACACTGAGCTTATCGCGGTGCTGACCGGCCAGTACGGCGACTACGGCCTACCGCCGGCGCAGAGCAGTTTCGCCATGCACGCGGTTCTGGCCCGACACTATCTGCAGGGTGGGAGTTATCCGATCGGCGGTAGTGCGCAGATCGCCGAATGTATCGCTCCTCTGATCGAAGAGGCGGGGGGCAAGATTCTTTACCACGCCGACGTCAAGGAGATCTTGGTGGTCGGTGATCTGGCCATCGGGGTGCGCATGGCGGACGGCCAGGAGATCAATGCGCCGCGGGTGATCAGCAACGCCGGTGCCGGCAACACCTATCTGCGTCTGTTGCCGCGGCCGGTGGCCGAAGGACACGGCCTGGTGCAGAAGCTGCGCCGCGTCAAGGCGTCGGTCGGCCATGCCTGTCTTTACGCCGGGCTGCGCGGTAGCGCCGAGGAGCTCGGCTTGTCGAAGACCAACTTATGGATCTATCCGGGACCGGACCACGACGCCAACGTCGCAGCTTACCTCGCCGATCCGGCAGCGCCGTTGCCTTTGGTCTACGCTTCGTTTCCTTCGGCCAAGGATCCTGACTTCGACAATCGTTGCCCCGGGCGCTCGACGATCGAACTCATCACCTTGGCGCCCTTCGAGCGCTACATGCCCTGGTTCGACAGCGAATGGGGGCAGCGCGGCGAGGCCTACGAGACCTACAAAAAGCAGCTCGGCGAGCGCATGCTCGAGGCCCTCTACAGCCAGCTGCCGCAGCTGCGTGGCAAGATCGACTATTGGGAAGTCTCGACACCTCTCTCCACCCGTCATTTCGCTAACTACGAACGGGGCGAGCTCTATGGTCTGGAGCACACGCCGGGCCGTTTTCGGGAGAAGTTCCTGCGTCCCCAGACACCGATCGAGAACCTCTATTTGACCGGCCAGGACATCGTTTCCTGCGGCGTTGCCGGGGCCATGGCCGCCGGCTATCTGACGGCATCGACAATGCTCGGTAAGAACCTGCTGAAGGCGGCGACGAGGGGTTAATGGCATGACAGAGTCCGGATCGAAGAGGTCGAAACAACACGGCGGACGTGGACATCACGGTCGTCGGAGCCATGCCGGTCCGAGGTCAGGGCACGGCGGTCCCGAGGTTCCTCAGCCGTCCTTCGCCGAACGGGTACGGACGCTGCTCGATCGGCAGCGCACCGGCTACCTGTCGACGCTGTCGCGCCGGCAGCCCGGCTTTCCCTTCGGCTCGGTGATGCCCTATGCCCTCGACGATACGGGCTGTCCGCTCTTCCTGATCAGCAAGATGGCGATGCACACGCAGAATCTTGATCAGGACGGGCGCTGCAGCCTTCTGGTACCCGACGACAGAGCGTCGGCCGATCCCCTCGGCGCGGCACGGGCCACGCTGGTGGGCTCGGCGACCGCGGTCGCCGCGGAGGATCTCGATGCGGTTCGCGAGCGCTACCTGGAACGGCATCAGAACGCTCGCTACTATGCGGACTATGCCGACTTCGGCTTCTATCGCTTGGTGGCCATCGAGGTCTACTACATCGGTGGCTTCGGAGTGATGGGCTGGGTCGAGGCGGACGACTACTCGGAGGCTTCCCCGGATCCGCTAGCCGATGTGGCAGCGGGCATCATCGAGCATATGAACCGCGACCACGCCGATGCGCTAGTGCTTCTGGCCGCGGCAAACGGCGTCGCCGATGCCGACGAGGCGACCATGACCGCGGTCGACCGGCTGGGCTTCCACGTCCGCCTCAGGGTGGGAGGCCGATTCCAGGGGTTGCGAATTCCCTTTCTACGTGAGGCTCGCAGCAGCGCGGAAACCCGGGCAGTGATGGTCAAGATGGTGCGCCAGGCGCGCTAGACCCGATCCCCGATCCGTCCGCGCCAGCCGAAGGACGCGTTCAAGTGCCGAACGTAGGGGTTGGGGTTGAGTGCCTGGTCGATCATGTAAGCGGAGCCGGTAAGGGCCAGGGTCTGGCCATCGCGGCGGGCGGCCAGCTCGGAGCGATAGGCCTCGCGCGCGTCGTCTTGTACCGCGACCGGCTGGAAAGCGCGACGCAATTGGGAAGCGATCTGGCTGGGCTCGCGCCCGGGGTAGGAGGCGCTGGTCACGGTGATCGTCTCGGCGACCTCGAAGAGAGGCTCGAACATCTCGATCGGGTCGCGCTGCCGGGTGAGTCCGATCAAGAAACGGAATCGCTGCTCCGGATGGTGCAGCTTCAGCCGGGCGACGAAGTGCGCAATCTTCTCTCGGTTGTGGGCCACATCGACGATCACACCCGGCTCAGGGGTCCAGAATCGCCCCGGCAGGCGCGCCGACATGGCGCTCAGGAGTGCCTCCGGCGGCTCTTCAGGATAGAAATGCTGCACCACCTTCAAGGCGAGAGCCAAGTTGTCGACTTCCGGACCCAAGAGCTCGGTGGAGTGACCTGAGCCCTCCAGCCCGCGCCGCACCTGCGCCCGGTCTGGCTCGTCGACCGCCTCGACCGGTGCGCCCTGAGATACTGCGGTCTTACTGACGAAATCCAGGGCGTCACCGGTGGCGGCGGTGAAGAAGGGCACGCCGGGTCGCGCGATGCCGGCCTTCTCGAGCGCGCGCTGCCAGAGCTCCTGGCCGAGGCTCAGGGGGTGGTCGCCGCCGACGTTGGTGACGATGCCTGCACTGGCATTCAGGGCCATGAGCGGGGTGTAGCGTCCGCCGACGCCCGATTCCATCAAACCCCAGACGGCGTTGTTTTGGTCGAAGAGATGCAAAGCCAGCAAGATGCCGAGCTCGGGGAAGCCGAGTGTCTCGCCTTCGGTGAGCGAGCCTTGGTAGGGCTCGAGATGATCGCGATAGATCTCGACGATGGCATCTCTGGGCGCCTGCTCGGCGTTGATGTGCAGGCGTTCGGCGTAGTCGAAGACGTGGGGACCGGTCCAGGAGCCGGTTGGCCCGGAACAGCGCAGGCCTTGCTCCAGGTAGTGGGCCACCGAGCCCTTGCCGTTGGTGCCCGAGATGTGGACGAAGCGGGTCGGATGCCCGTTCGGCCAAAAATGCTCGACCGCTGTGCGCAGCCGCTTGATCTGGCGCTTTTTTCGCGCGGCCCAGTAGCAGTGGTAGATCTCGTCGAGAGTGACGAGGTAGGCGGGATCGAAGGCGTCGTCGACAGTCATGGTGGCGGTGGTCTCTGAAAGACGGTATCTGGAGGGCTGTGAAGGAAATGTTATCGGATCTATCTTTTTCCGAGATTTCTTTGTGTTATCTACTTTGAGTCGAGCCGAACTCATGTGTCAAAGCGGCTCATTTCTACGCATTCTCTAAATGAGAAACCTCCCCAAAGAGGGGGATACCGACCAGAAGGTAGAAATCGATCATGGGGATCGTAATAAATTCCGTAATGTCGAGCTGCTAAACTCTTTGTTTGGGTTTTTCGGGGGAGCAGTATGAAGACATCCACCAGATCGATATCGGTACGTGAGCGCCCCGCTCGGGGCTCGGTTTTCTTCGCTTACTTCGCGTTGATGGCTTGGGTCCTCATGGGCTGCCCGCAGCCGCTCGCGGCGCAGGCCATACCGACCGGCCTGCAAGAATACTTTGTCCTGGGGTATGAGCAACATACCTGGGACATGATGGCCAAGGTCGAGGCTGGTGAAGGAGGAGGCCCCCTCGCCGACGGCATGAATTCCCTGGTCACCGCCACGGCGTCGGCGGATAATCAGATCATCTACTACGACCATTGGGAAGACGGCCTCGAGGCCGATATTTTCAATCCGGTCCAGGCTTCGACTCTGATCATCGGCGACGGTAACGCCGCCAACGGCGACAGTTGCGACTTCAACAGCGACCCTTGTGGTGTCGACACCCTGTCGCGGGGCGATTTCGTCAACTTCGCCTCCAACCAGGGGCTGGGTGCCGGCTGCACCGTGCCTTCGGCGCAGCCCGGGACCTTCACCGAGCTGTGCTCGTCAGTCCCGGTCAATCCGCGTTGTGCCGTCACCGGTGCTTGTGTCGCCAGTGAGGTGCACTTCGATGGCGGCGATCTGGTCATCACCAGTGGTGGACCGCTCTCGATCATCCACAGCGAGGATCCCCTGACCCAGTTCATCGGTGGCTCGACCGAGATGCTGCCGCGCCAGGCCGTGGAAGCGGCGCGATCCTACTCGGTGCCGGTGGGCGAGGACCTCTATGTCCCGAACAGCCCCACCGAGCCCTTCCACTATGTCGACCTCAACCTGGTGGCATTCGACGACAACACGCAGATCTTCGTCGATAGCCCGGGGGCCGGGACCGTGTCGATCACTCTCGACCGTGGCGAGCATTGGAGCTCCCTGGGTTTCATCGACGATGGCCCGTTCATCGCCTCACAGTTTCTGACCATCAATGCCGGCACCCGGGTCTCCACCACCGGGCCGATCGCCGGACTGTTGTTCACCGGCGGTGACGGCACCTGGGCGACGCGCCACTACGCCTTGCTGCCGGATCTTCTGCATTCCACGGACTACGTGATCACGGCCCCGGGCGACGATCCGGCGGTGGGCCCCTCGGTGGCCAATCGGCCGCTCGACCTCTACATCTTCAACCCGGATCCGCTCAATGCGATCAACGTGACGGCGACCGACACCTTGGGCACCAACGTCATCAACGTGCCGGCCAACTCGGTGGTCGACTACTCGGCCGGCGCCGGCCGTTTCGTGCCCAATGGCTCGACCGTGCGCCTGACCAGTGACCGGAATTTCTGGGGCGTCAGCGCCTACGATCACGACACCAACATCAGCGATTGGGGCCATTCGTGGCTCGCCACCCGTTTCCTGACCCAGAACTACACCGTCTCCTTCGCCCCGGGCAATCTCGATCCGACGGTGAACATGGTCAATCTGAACGGTGTCTTTGTCGCCGCCACTCAGGACAACACCCAGGTGCGCTTCGACCTCGACAACGATGGCGACTTCGACGCCGTCGACACCGATGGCGATGGCCTGATCAACCCTGGGACGGCGGATCCGTCTTGCGACTTGGCGACACCGAACTGCATCTATACGGTGAATTCATTGGGGTCGTTGACCGTCTTCGACCCCAACGATTTCGACAACACCGGTACTCGGATCATCTCCAACAAGCCGGTCGCGGTGGCCTGGGGGCAGGATACGGATCTCACCGGGTTCGGCGACGTAGCCCTCGATACCGGCTATACGGTGTACCCGACGGATCAGCTCTTTCTCGATCCTGTCCTGCTGATCGAGAAAACGGTCGAGACGCCGGTCGTTCCGACCGCCGGCGGCATTGCGACCTACACCCTGACGATCAGCACGTTCGATTTCGGGCCGATTACCAATTTGCAGGTCTACGATCTACTGCCACCAGGTGTCGTGGGCGCTGATTACGTGCCGGGTAGCACCTTGATCACCTACCCCGACCTGAGCCAAGACACGACTGATCCGGTGGCTTCGATCGATCCGGGCAGCGGGCTCGATCGTCTCGACTGGACCCTCAGTCCGGACAGCTTGCAAACCAATCGCACTCTGACGGTGCGCTACTCGGTGAACATTCCCGCGGCTCCGGGAGGCACACCGCGGCTGCTAACCAACGAAGCGCATGCCGAAGGCAACCTGGGCGGCAGCCTCTTTTCGCCGGTCGATACGGCCGACGTGACCCAGGCCGACATCTTCCTCACCAAAGCGGTTGACGATACGTCGCCCGAGCCGGGTGATGTCCTCACCTACACCTTGTCGGTGACCAACAACGGCCCGGCGGAAACCGGCGTCGTGATCACCGATCCGATCCCACCCAACACCAACTTCTGCGATTCGACGACCCTACCGCTGGGGACGTGCGTCGACCCCACCGGCCCAGTGCCCCCCTTCGATCTACCTGGTGGCGCTTTCAGTCCGGGCCAGAACGCGGTGGTCTGGACGGCGGCCAATCTGCCCCCAGGCGGGCCGCATGTTCTGACCTTCCAGGTCCAGGTCGACCCGGGTGCGCCGGCGGGCACAGAGATCGACAATACGGCGACCTACGAGAGCACCGGCACTCCCCTGTTCCCGTCCAATGAGGTGACTTCGACAGTGGTTGGCCCCAATCTCGTAGTGTCGAAGATCGGGCCTTCGGTGCTGCACCCGAACGAGATCGCGAGCTTCGACATCTTGGTGCAGAACACCGGTGCGGGCAGCGCCGATGTCGTCTTGATCACCGATCCGTTACCTTCCAACGCCAGCTACGTTGCCGAATCGATGGAGTGGCGGCTCAATGTGTCGCCCTTCACCCCGGTGACCGACGCCGCCGACGGCGACGAGGGCACCGCCTTTGTCGATCGCCTCGAGCTCACCGTGCCGACCCTCGGGCCGGGGGAAGATCTCACCTTCCGTTTCTTCATCCGCGTCAACCCGGGGACCGTGGGCCAGTTCGTCAACAACCAGGCGACGGTGTCGTCGGCGCAACTGCCACCGCAAGACACCAACCTGGTCCAGGTGCCGATCGTTGGCTCGGCCGAAGTCACAGGCCACGTTTTTCTCGACGATGACGGCGACGGCGTCCAGGATCCCGGTGAAGCCGATCTCGCCAATGTCACGGTGTGCGTCAACTCGATTCCGCCGACGCGTTACACCTGTGTCCCCAACATCGCCATCCCGGACGATGGCTACGACGGCAGTCTGGGCTCCATGGCCTGCTGCACGATCAACGTACCGCCGGGCGACTTCGGTCCGACGCCGGCGACCACCGATGTCGATTTGGAGGTCGCGGTCGGCGGGCATGCTTTCATCGGCGATCTGACGGTCAAGCTGGTCGATCCGGCCGCCGCACTGCTCGCGGTGCTCAATCGTCCGGGGTCCGCTGCGCCCGACACTGGCGTCGATGCCCCAGCCGGCGATTCCTCCGATTGGACCGGCGATACCCTCACTTTTGACGACGACGGTGGTGATCCCTCAGCCGAGACTTTGGGCTCGACCATCGGTGCCGGAACCAGTGTCTGCTCGGGCGATGGCATTTGCGCCTTGGCGCCGGCGCCGGATACGGCCGCTGGACTGGCCAACCTGGCCGGCTTCGACGGCGCCGACCCACGCGGCGACTGGACGGTCTGTATCGGTGACAGCGCCGGAGGCGACGCGGGCACTTTTCTCTCCGCCTCGGTGGTGCTGACCACCACCGACAGCCCGACAGTGACCCAGAAGGTCGAGACCGACGCTATGGGCAACTGGACGGCAACGGTCAACGGGACGACCGCCACGGCCGACGTCGACGAGACCGACCCGGATTTCCCTCCCGGAGCACTACTGACGACGGGCAATGATCCGCAAGCCGTCGTCACCGTGCCCAGCGGCACGGTGGCAACGACACCGGTGGGCTACCAACCCTTGCCGATCACGTTTACCAAGAGCTCGGACACCGTGGGTGGTGAGGTCTTCGAAGGCGACACCATCACCTACACCATCGAGGCGGTCAATACGACGGCGGTGACCCAGACCGGCGTCGATCTCGACGACGTGCTGCCCACCGGCACCACGTACGTGCCCGGCAGCACCCGGGTGTCGCAGCCGGTCCTACGCGTCAACGAGTACTTCATTGTCGCCACCGATTTCAGCGGCACGAACTTCGATCTCACCCTCAACCAGGATCTGGTAGCGGATTACTTCGTCATCATCCAGGGCTCGGATGGCAATGGTGCCGGCAACGGCGATCGGGGTCCGGACGAGAACTATGTGTCGCTGGTCGAGGATCCTTTCGGCACCGGAGAGCTGGCGGTTTCGCCGGCGGCCGATGTCATCGCCCTGGCACGGCAAAACTCGGTCAATGGCTGGCAGGGTGTCGTCACCGTCGTCGAATGCCTTGGGGATTGCGCCACCAACGGGTTCGTGCTGCGCGACGTACGGCGTGTCAACCATGCCGGCGCGACGACATCAGGTGCCGAGGCGACCACCAACCCATGGGTCGACATCAATCAGACGATGCTTTTGGGCGGCTTCAACGGCGCAGGATGCGACGCCAACCAGGCTGCCGTCGCCAACAGCAAGGTCTGCCAAGCGCGCTTCTTCCCCTCCAACCCCGACCAGATCAATTGGACCCGCGATGCCGGTGGTGCGACGTTGACCGTCGCCAACAGCACGGTGATGGTGCTCGAGTGGGGCAGTGCCTGGTCGGTGCAGCGTCAGCGGGTCCAGGGCGGCAACGGCGGCAATGGCGTCGACATCGTCGGCGAGTACAACACCGCCGCCATCAGCGCGGTGGCGCGAGCCAACACCTGGGTCTGGGGCACCGGTCATACCAACGATCAGGGTATCGGTGATGCAGCCGAAGCGGTGCTCCTGACCCTGGGTGACGGAGTCAATCAAAACGTCAGTGAGAGCCTCGTCGCCGCCGGTATCGAGTTCGCCGGCAACGCCGTCGACTTCGAGGTCTACGCCCTGACCCATCCCGATCTGGCAACGAGCTACCAGTTCAAGACCGATGGCGATACTGGGGCATTGACCGTCGACGTCGGCGTTACGGCCGCCGGCCAGCAGCGCATGGCGCTGTCCTACAACGGGCAGAACGGTACCGGTAACGCCTATCCGCGGCCGATGCTCTCGGCGCGCTACACCTCGGCGACCAATGTACGCCTGGAGCGTCGACGCACCGGTCAGCCTTTCCCCGCCTGGGTGCAGGGTATCGACTTCTCCAACATCACGGCGGAGGTTGCCCCGGCGTCGGGCGGTGCGCCGCCCAGTCTGGTGATCCCGAGCGACGGCATCACCATCGCACCGGGGGAAACCTTCCGTGCCACCTTCCAGGTGGTGGTCGACGATCCTCTGGCACCGGCGGTGACCCAGATCGTCAACAACGCGACCCTGAATACGGATCAGCAAGGACCGTTCAATGCCGGGGTAACCGACACCGTGGTGCGCCTCGGCGTGACGGTCGAGCCCAACAACGGCAATTTTGTGGTCTTCGATGCGGTGAATCCCCAGACCCGGACCTACAGTCATGTCGTCACCAACACCGGTGGGGTCGACGATTCCTACGAGATCACCGCCCTCTCCGAGCTCGGTGCGCTCAATCCGGGCGCTGGCTGGACCGTGGAGCTGATCGATCCGGACACCGGCGTCGTCTTGGCCGTCGACACCGACTTCACCGATGCCACCTGGGACGGTGGCGCGATGATCAACACCGGCACGCTGATGCCGGGTGAGTCGATCGCCTACGACCTGAGGATCACGGTGCCGGCGGGCACACCGGTCGGCACCGACGAGACCACTACGCTCACCGCCACCTCGGATCGCAACGCCAGTCTGTTCGCTTTCGCCACCGACGAGACGACGGTGGTCGATATGGCCGGTCCGGTGGTTCTGGTGTCGGATCAGAGCGGTGTAGTGGAGCCCGGCGGCTCGATCGCCTACACCCATCGCATCATCAACAACACGGGTGCAGCCGACACGTTCGACTTGTTCACCACACCCTCGGAGCTCGGCTGGATGGCTACGGCGTTCAACGACTCGAACGGTGATGGCACCTACACGCCGGGTATCGACGTGGCGATCATGAACACGTTGCTGCTGCCCGACGGTGGCTCGCAGCTCTTCTTCGTGGTGGTGGAGGCGCCGAATCCGGCCCCGAGCTCCCCCGATGTCACCACGGTCACCGCCTTCTCGCGTAACGACCCGTCCCTCGGCGATTCGGTCTCGGACACGACCTCGGTGACCACCGCCGGCACCCACGATCTGTCCGGTGGCGACACCTTGTTGGTCGGACAGGGTGATGTACCGGTCTTTCCCGGCACTCTCAAGAGCCTGAGCGACAGCACCGACTGCTTCGACTTCGATATCGGTCCGGCGCGCTTTTTCGGCGTCGATGGTCTCGATCATCCGACCCAGTTGGTGATCGACACCGATGCCGATGGCATCCCGGATCTGCAGATCGCCGAAGACGCGGACGGTGACGGGATTTGGGACACGATCGCTCCCGGCTTCGACACCAACGGCAACAACAACCCGGACGTTCTGCTGGCCGCGGGGGCCGAGCTGGCCTACGAGCTGCGCCGGCCGGTCGCGATCAACCAGGGACCGTATCGCGATCCGGTGACCTTGACCGCCATCTCGAAGGCGACGAGCGAGGCTGACAGTATCACCGCGGTCAATCTGCTCGCGGCCGCCACCCACGCCATGGTGTCGCGCTTCGAGATCTACGCCGTCGAAGGCCAGGTGAGTGTCGCCTGGGAGACCAGCTTGGAGCATGGGACAGCAGGCTTCGTGATCCTGCGCCGGCAGGCGGCAGAGGCCGGCTTCCAGGCGCTGCACAAGGGCATCTTGCCGGCTTTGCGTGACGCTCCGGTGGGCGCCTCCTACCGTTTCGACGACGCAACCGCGCAGGCCGGAGAGCGCTATAGCTATGCGTTGCTCGAGGTCGATATCTCGGGTCGCGAGAGGCTGCTCGAGCGCCTCGAGGTGGTGATCGATTTCGCCAAGCTGGCGCGGCAGGAGATCCGGTCGGCGACCGCTCAGCGACTCGGCGGCTTCAGCCGGGAAGCGCGCCAGCCCTTCGCGGCGCGGTCGAAGGTCGACCGTGCGGCCACACCTGCAGTGGTGGTCGAGAAGGCGGGTGGCCCGATCGACCAACTGAAGCTGATCGTCCGGGAATCGGGCGTCTACACGGTCTCGGCGGAGAACCTTGCCAGCGCTTTCGGTACCTCTCTGAGTGAGGTCGAAGGTTGGATCGCTGGCGGATTGCTGCGTCTGCATCGCGGTTTTGAGGTCGACATCGGATTCGCCCCCTGCCCGCCGCCACCGCCGGCCCCGGGCGAGATCTTCTCCGATGGTTTCGAGAGTGGCGACCTCTGTGCCTGGAACACTTCGGCCGGCGCCGAGCCCAGCGAGACGATCACCTGGCTGGCGGCAGACGACGCCAGTGGCCTCTTCTTCTATGGCGAAGCTCTCGACAGCATCTACACCGACGACAACGTCTATTGGCTGGAGCGTGCTGCGACGCCCGCCATGGCGACGGTCGACGGCGGCTCACCAGCGCCGGTGGCCGGCCAGGTGTTCCAAGATAGTCGTCATTTCGAAGAGGAGGGCCCCTTCCCGCTGACTTCGGTGATCGAGGATCCGGACAGCGACTTCTGGTTCTGGGACTTCGTCAACGTCAATCCCGGGATCGGCCTGGCGATCGACACCATGACCGTCTCCATCGCCACTCCGGGCCGATCCGCCGCCCCGGCGACGGCACTGATGTCGGTCCACCTGCAGGCGGAGACCCGCGACGACACCCTCGATCCTGACCATCGGGTCGAGATTCGACTCAACGGTACGCCGATCGGGTCGGGGACTTGGGACGGCTCCACCGCGCACCAGCTGGACCTGAGCTTCGATCAAACGCTGCTCGCTGATGGCGACAATACGGTGGAGGTCCACGCCCCGGCCGACACCGGCATCGAGGC
>JBCCGX010000038.1:0-20637 GCA_039029035.1 Acidobacteriota bacterium
ATCCTCGTCGATCAAGGTGCCGTTGGAGAACAGCCGCAGTGCGAAGCCGAGCTCCCTGGCGCGGCGAGCGAGGGGCAGCCAATCGCGGCGCAGGAAGAGCTCTCCGCCGGTGAAAGTGAGGAAGAGTGTGCCGATGTCGGCTAACTCCTCCAGTAGGGTCAGCAGACGCTCCGTAGAGAGCAGATCCGGCGCTGAGAAGTCGGGGATGTAGCAGTGGCGACAGCGGAAGTTGCAATGGTGAGTGAGCTCAATCGAAACATCCATCGGGATGTTGTGGCGTGCCGCCTGGACGATCAGACGCTGTTGATGCACCGGCAACTTCATGTGGGCTCCCGGTGGATGACCTGCCAGACCTCGGGCGTGGGTCGAAAGGCCAGCTCCCAGATCGGCACTCTGGCGATGAGGTCAAAGAGGGCATCGAAGGCACGATGCAAGGCGGCAGGATCGAAGGTCGGCCAGACCACTTCGCGGCGCAGCCGTGCAAAAGCCTCACCGGCGGTGAGGCGTCGGCGACGGTCCTCGCGGCCATGACGCAGGAGGTAGACACCGCGTAGCTCGGCGCCACCGCGCCGGCTGGTCCAGAAGGGCAGGGCGCCGAGTCGCGGCGCCCTGCCGTCGAGTCTCACAGCGACAAACTCGTCACAAAGGGCGTGTTTGGGGAAGAGCGCTGCAAGGGTCGACTTGCCGCTGCCCGAAGGGCCACTCATCAACCAGCCGCCGTCCCCTTCAGCAAGAGCTGCAGCATGAAGAATCAAGCTGCGCTCCCATGTTTCGTACCAGAGGGTCTGGATCAGCCTGTCAATGGGATAGGTGGCCAGCGGGCCAGCAAGGTCGACAATACCACGTTCGTGATCAAGTGCCATCTCGAATGTCGGCGTCGAGAGCTCCAGCCGGGCCCCGCGGCGTCTCGATTGCATGGCTTGCCGGCGGGAATCGCAGAGAAATCGGGGGCTCGGTTGGCGTGGATCGGTCACTCGGTAGACTGCTCGCCAGGTCGCGGGCCCAGGCGAGGCGAAGTCGGCATAGCGCTCCTCCGCCAGCCGCATGAAGGAGTGGTTTGTGCTGGCGAGCTCGACCGGAACGCCACCGAAGTCGAAGATGGCGGACAACGCCGGAGCCGTTGAGTGGCGTGAGAAGTTGTTGGATCTGGAGAGAGTGGTGGTGGTGTTCATCAGGAGAACGGTACCTGTGTACAGAGCGGGTTCTGTGCCGGAAAGAAGGCGCAGGTCGCGGCGATCTGCTCCACCGTCTCCCGCCACTCGATCCTTGGCGATTCGCCTTCCGGCGGCGGCTCGAGATCGACCGGACGCTGGCGGCCAGGCTCGGCTCCTTGCGGTTCCGCTTCTGACTCTGCCCGGTCCGGCTCTACCCGCTCGATCAGGCCACTGTCGAGCAAGTCTCGCAGGAAGGTTTCCAGATCTTCGATCGATATCGACGAGGCGGTCGTGTTGCCCGTGTCGGCGTCATGCCCGGTCAGGGCACGGTACATCGCGCCCGGGCGATCGAAGACCTCGAGGTTCTGCCAGACGAAAGCACCCGTCGCGTTGAGACCCACCATGCGCTTGCTCGCCAGATCGAGGACGATGGTCTCGTCGGCAATGGCTCGCCAGGCGGTCTGTGCCGCCCGTCGGTACCTCAAGCCAGCCTCGTCCGGAGCTGGCCTCGAGCTCGCCCCGTGCTTGGCACCGTACGGCTGCAGAAACCCCAAAGCTGCTTACATTGATCCATTGCGCCCCACGAATCTCGCGGCCCCCAGCCGATACCGACCGTTTGGCCTGTCGACGATTGACCTTCTCTAGCAGCTAGCCGTTAAGGCAGACCTTACGAAGGCGCATTGCAGAGGCGTCGTCGACATGCGGATGCGTCGGATGGCAAGCAGTGTATCCCATCCATCGGCACGCACTTTTGGCGCTGACAGTGCCGATCGCTCTGCCATGGATCGCTCGTCCCTTGGCGCCGGCCGCCTGGCCCAAAGCGCCATGCCTTGACCGTCATAGGCCGGCGGATTAAAATTGCCGTGCGGGCGTCACATTCGTCCGAATCCCTTACAAAAGAATTGAAAGATCGATCGAGAGGTAGCATGTCTGCGCAAATTCCGATTTTTGTTGTCAGTTCCGGGCGGGCCGGCTCCACGCTGCTGGCCAAAATGATCCATCGTCATCCGCAGCTTCTGTGTGTCTCGGATATCTTCGAGCCGGTGGGTGAGATTCCGTACTTCGACCGGCAGAAGCGAGTCGACGGTAAGGCGTTCTTCGACATCCTGAGCGCGCCCTCTTTCAAGCAGCGGATCAAATTCTGGCGCGATCGCCCCACAACCGAGCTGCTTTTTCTGCCCGAGGACGACGAGATGGTGTCGCTCCTGCTGAGCTATACCTTGCCGTTCCTGGCTGGCAAGGATCCCATGCCTCTGTACGACGAGTTGAAGGAGGCGACGGAAAGCCTGGAAAGCGATTCGATGCCCAATCATCTGATCCGCTGTTTCGATTGGCTGCGGGATCGTTTCCAGAAAGAGCTCTGGGTCGAGCGCACCGGCGGGTCTTTGCCGCACATGCGCCAAATCATCGAGACCTGGCCGAACGCGAAGATCGTGCACAATTTCCGCGATACGCGTGAGACGGCGATTTCGATGATGACCGGATCATTTTTTCGCTTGTATTTGGAGCTGGCCAAGGACCCACAGCTCGGCGAATGGGATGCGGACTACATGCCGCCGCTCGAAGAGATGGGCGCGATGTTGAATCAGTGGATCGTCGATGCCGTGGCGGCGCTCGAGCAGGTGCCGGCGGAGCGTCAGATCAATCTCAGTTTCGAGTCGTTGGTCGACGACACGGTCGAGACTTTGCTCGGATTCTCACGTTTCGTCTTCGACCGCGAACCAACGGCGGAAGACATCGCCTGGGCGGAGCAAGAGCGTACGGTGATCCGCAAGCCGTCGCTGAAGTTTTCGCAGCTGGATCGTGAGCAACAGGAGAAGCTCGAAGCGGCCTGTGCCGAAGGTATGGAAGCCCTCGGCTATCGTCCGGCGACACTGGCCCCCGCGTTGGTTTAGCGAGTCGGCTGTCTCGGCCGGGGCCTTCTTCCGCCCCGGCCGCAGATCAGAACGCGTCCTTTTCTTCCAACTGGCGGAAGAGGTTCTGCACACTCTCGTCACTGAAGTGCCCGCCGTCCTCCAGGCGCTCGATGAGCTCGAACATCATGCCTGAGCCAGGATCCCGGGCGGTGAAGATCTGGCGGATCCCGGTGCCTTCGATGATCGAAGTGGCGAAATCCACGCCGCTGGCCTCGAGTTTCTCGGCTAGCTCGGGCAGATTGCGGACTCCGATCGCCATGTGCTGCAGGCCCGGGCCGTACGCTTCGATGTAGCGACTCACCTGCGATTCGGGGGACGTCCCCTGGACCAGGACGACGGTGATCGGTCCGGCGACCAGCACAGCCGAGACCATCCCGGTGTCGTCTCCTTCGGTCGTCCGGCGCTCCCTGACCTCGAAACCCAGAACGTCTCGGTACCAGGCGACCGAGGCTTCCAGGTCTGGGACTGCAATGGCGATGTGATCGAGATTCAAGGCAGACTCAGCCAAGGCCGATTTGATCGGCTCGTTCATGATTCTCTCCGTAAGTGGTAGCGGCGGCTGTCGAGCGAGGACCGATTCTAGATCATCGCTTGCCAGAGGGTAGAGGGGGTGCTCCTCCCGGGGCGGCACCCTCGCCTCTCTGGTAGACTCCCGACTTGAAGCGTGCCGGAGTGGCGGAATCGGTAGACGCAGCGGACTTAAAATCCGCCGCCCAAAAGGCGTAGGGGTTCGAGTCCCCTCTCCGGCATTCAGGCACCTTCTGTAGCGCAGGTTGCCCTTGGGTCTGAGGACCGGCCGTCCCTCGCCATCGACCTCCTCGCCGAGGCCGATCACAGGCTGAGAGCACCACCAGGTCGGTTTCGAACGCTCTCGAAGATCTCCCAGCAGAGGATCCGCCTTGGGGGCGGGTTTCTGCCCTGAAAGCAGGGCTGAGGGTCGATCGAGCGGTGTTGCACGGCTGCAACTGCCAATCGAGCCTCGATCACGAGTTGTCGAATGAACGCAACACGCGATCGAGGCTCGATCGCGAACTCTCGCGTCTCGACTTGTCCCGATCGAGGCTCGTTTGCGTCAAGTTGGCCTCTGAAGCAAGGTGATCGAGGCTCGTTTGCTTGCTGGCGGATCGCAACTTTGCGCGATCGAGGCTCGCGTCGTGTAGGCTGCGGGCATGAGAGCACACACACGAACTCGTGACGTCGCCGTTGCCTTGGCCCTCACGCTGGCCGGTGGTGCGGCCTGGGCGGCGGAGAAGGAGAAGGGATCGATGGAAGACCGTTGCCGGCTAGAGGTGGTGGAGCTGCATCGCTTTTTTCAGGACTGGTTCAACGCCGAATTGACCAACGACGAGGCGAGTTTCTCGCGTTTCGAAGGAGTGATCGCGGCGGATTTCGAGATCATCGGGCCGGAAGGCCGGCGGGTGGAACGCGAGGCGCTGATGCCGGTGCTGCGCGGCGGCTATGGACGCAGCCTCGAGGCGGACTTCACCATCGAGGTCCGCAATGTACGCAGCCGCACGGTCGCCGACGGCATGGTGGTGGTCACCTACGAAGAGCACCAGACGACCGACGGCGCCACCCGCAATTGGCTGAGCTCGGCCCTGTTTCGGGCTCGCGAAGGCACGCCCAACGGGGTCGAGTGGGTGCACGTGCAGGAAACCTACTTGCCGCGGGACGGTCGGTAGCTAGTCTAGCGTCCCCAACTCTAAGCTCTGGTCGGGGTTTTGGCGCCCCGTTGGGATGCGAGTCCCCGCCTGGGGTTTCGACCCCAGGCGGCGAGGGATGACAGCGTCCGTTACTGGCGCGCGCTAAGGGGCTGGCCACAAGCCTGGGGTTTGTGCCCCAGGCGATGCAGTGCCAGCTCCCTGTGGGACGGGTCCGTTGCTGCCAGATCAGGCCCAGCGCAGCCGGCGGATGGCTGCCAGGGCCAGCAGCCCGACGAGAAGCAGGATGCCCCAGACGTTCAGGGTCGGGATCTCGATCAGGTTCTCGATCGAAAGATCTGCCGTGGCGGCGCCGGCGGGATCACCGATCACCGGCTGACCGCCGACCGTGGCGGAGAGGGCGCTGGTGATGTTGGTGAAGTCGCCGTTCGGTGCCGAGGCTGGGATCTGCAGGGTGACGACGAAGATGCAGGCCTCGCCACCGCCGAGGGTGCCGCCAGTCAAGGTGATGATCGAGGTGCCACTGACTTCGGAGCCGGCACCGCAGACGCCTGGCAGGGGTAGGCCGATGGCTTCCAGGCCGGGGAGGACAGCCTCGAGGTCGTCGGTGAAGGTGATGTCATTGGCCGCGTTGACCGGATCCGGGTTGGTGATGGTGAACTCGAGATCGACAGTGCCGCCCGCCGCGCCGCTGCCGAGGAAGGCCTTGGTGAAGCCGAGGAACTCGATCACGAGGTCGGCCTCTGCCGGCGGTCCGAGAACCGTCGCACCGGAGAAGTTGCCACTGACCAAGCTCGAGGCCGAGGGGTAGATCCCGGGGATTGCATCGGCCGGAACCAGGAGCGTCACGGTGAAGGTGCAAGAGGTCATCGGATCGAGCGTGCCGTCGGTCAAGGTGATGACCGAGGTACCCGAGATCTGGGAGCCGAGACCGCAAACATCGCCGCCGGCATCAAGCCCGACCGCGACCAAGCCCGGGATCACGGCGTCGAGATCGTCGGTGAAGGTGATCTCGGTCGCGGTGAAGGCGCGGTCGTTGTTGGAGATGGTGTACTCGAGCTCGACGTTGCCACCCGGCAGGACCGGCTCGGTGACGAAGGTCTTGGTCATCGTCAGCTCGCCATTGAGCACCTCGAGGGTGTCTGAGGCGGAGCCGCTGTTGCCGAGAGAGGAGGTCAGGTCGCCCGAGGTGTTGACGTAGGTGCCGGAGGCATCGGTGGTGGTGTCGACGCTGACCGTACAGCTCGCCAACGTCGCTACCGAGCCGCCGCTGTAGGCGATCACGCCGCTACCGCTGACCGCGGTGAGGGTGCCGCCGGTACAGTCGGTGGTGGCGCCCGACGGCGTGGCGACGACGAGGCCGGCCGGCAGGTTGTCGGTGAAGTCGAGCCCGGTGGCATCCTGGGTCGAGCCGGTGTTGTCGATGGAGAAGGTCAGGGTCGAAACGCCGCCGAGGGAGATCGGGTTGGGTGCGAAGACCTTGCTGAAGCCCGGCTGCGGATCGACCGTCAGGTCGTCGGTCGCCGTGCCGCTGTTGCCCAGGGACGAGGTTAGATCGCCGGTCAGGTTGGTGTAGGTGCCCGGCGCGGCGCTGGTCACGTCGACGCTGACCGTGCACGTCGACATGGCGGTGACGGTGCCACCGGTCAGGCTGATGACGCTCGAGCCGGCGACCGCGGTGAGGGTGCCGCCGCAGGTGTTGGCGGTGACCGCCGGAGTTGCTACGACCACCGTCACCGGCAGATTGTCGGTGAAGTCGAGCGCCGTCGCATCCTGCGTCGAGGTCGAGTTGTCGATGGTGAAGGTCAGGGTGCTGGTGAAGCCGGCGGCGATCGCATCCGGTGTGAAGACCTTGCTGAAGCCCGGCGCCAGGTTCACCGTCAGGGTGTCGGTGGCGGTGCCGCTGTTACCGAGGGACGAGGTCAGGTCGCCGGTGAGATTGACATGCGCGCCGAGGGTCGAGCTGGTGACGTCGACATCGATCGTGCAGGTCGCTCCGGCCCCCACCGTGCCGCCGGTGAGGCTGATCACGCTGCCGCCGTCGGCCGCGGTGACGGTGCCGCCGCAGCCGTTGACCGCATTCGCCGGGGTGGCGATGACGATCTCGGCCGGCAGGTTGTCGGTGAAATCGAGCGCCGTCGCGCCGGTGATCGAGCCTGAGTTATCGATGGTGAAGGTCAGGGTGCTGACGGTGCCCGCCGGGATGGTGTCCGGCGCGAAGGCCTTGGCGAAGGTCGGTGGCGGATCGACCGTCAGGGTGTCGGTGGCGGTGCCGCTGTTGCCGAGGGAGGAGGTGAGATCACCGGTCAGATTGACGTGGGCTCCGGCGGTGGAGCTGGTGACATCGACCATGATGGTGCAGGTCGCGGCGGCCCCAACGGTGCCGCCGGTGAGGCTGATCACGCTGCCGCCGTCGGCCGCGGTGAGGGTACCGCCACAGCCGTTGACCGCATTCGCTGGAGTGGCGTTGACGATCTCGGCTGGTAGGTTGTCGGTGAAATCGAGCGCCGTCGCGGCCGACGTGCTGGCCGAGTTGTCGATGGTGAAGGTCAACGTGCTGGTGCCGCCGATCACGATCGGGTTAGGCGCGAAGGCCTTGGCGAAGGTTGGTGGCGGATCAACCGTCAGGGTGTCGGTGGCCATGCCACTGAGGCCCAGCGACGAGCCTAGCTCATCGGAGGTGTTGACGTGGGCTCCAGCGGTGGAGCTGGTGACGTCGACGGAGATCGTGCAGGTCGCGCCCGCAGCCACCGTGCCGCCGACGTAGCCGATGAGGCTGGTGCCGGGGACGGCTGTCAGGGTACCGCCGGTACAGGTGGTCCCGGCGCCCGAAGGCGTGGCGATGGTGATCGCTGCCGGCATGTTGTCGTCGAAGACGAGGCTGGTGGCGTCGACCGTCGAGGCGGTGTTGTCGATGGTGAAGGTCAACGTGCTGATGCCGTTGAACGCGATCGTATCCGGCGCGAACGCCTTGCTGAAGATCGGCGGCGGGTTGACTGTCAAGGTATCCGTCGCGGTCCCGCTGTTGCCGAGGGAGGAGGTCAGGTCACCTGTGAGGTTGACGTGATCCCCCGCCGCCGAGCTGACGACATCGACCACGACCTGACAGGTCGCGCCTGTGGCTACTGTGCCACCGCTGTAGCTGATGACGCTGGTGCCCGAGACTGCCGTGATCGTGCCGCCGGTACAGGTGGTCGAGGCACCGGAGGGCGTGGCGACGGTCAGCGCCGCCGGCAGGTTGTCGGTGAAGTCGAGGGCGGTGGCGTCGACCGTCGAGGCGGTGTTGTCGATGGTGAAGGTCAGAGCGACGAGCTCGCCGATGATCGTCGGGTTGGGGGCGAAGCTCTTGGTAAATCCCGGTTGCGGATTAACCCTCAGGGTGTCGGTAGCGGTGCCGCTGTTGCCGAGGGACGAGGTGAGATCGCCGGTCAGATTGACGTGGTCGCCGGCCGTCGTGCTGGTGACCTCGACGGTGATGGTGCACGTGGCGCCGGTGGTGACAGCGCCCCCGGTGAGCGAGATCACACTGCCGCCATCCGCTGCGGTGAGGGTGCCACCGCAGGTGTTGGTGCTGTTCGCCGGGGTGGCATTGACGATTGCCGCTGGCAGGTTGTCGGTGAACGCCAGGCCGGTGGCGTCGACGGTGGAGCCCGAGTTGTCGATGGTGAAGGTCAGGGTGCTGGTGAAGCCGGCCGCGATCGGATTCGGCGCGAAGCTCTTGGCAAATCCTGGGGGCGGGTTGACGGTCAGGGTGTCGGTGGCGGTGCCGCTGGTCCCCAGGGACGAGGTGAGGTTGCCACTCAGGTTGGTGTGGGTGCCGGCGGTGGCGCTGGTGACGTCGACCGTAATGGTGCACAGGCTGCCGACGGCGACGGTGCCACCGGCGAGGGTGATTGAGGCACCACCGTCGGCAGCGGTGACGGTGCCACCACAGCTGTTGACGACATTCGCCGGGGTGGCATTGACGATCGCCGCTGGCAGGTTGTCGACAAAGGCGAGCAGGCTAGCCGCCACCGTCGAAGCCGAGTTGTCGATAGTGAAGGTCAGAGTGCTGGTGCCACCGACCAGGATCGGATCCGGCGCGAAGGCCTTGGCAAAGCCGGGCTGCGGATTGACGGTCAAGGTGTCGGTGGTGGTACCGCTGTTGCCGGAGGTCGAGGTCAGGTCGCCGGTGAGGTTGACCAGGGCGCCGACCGCGTTGCCGGTGACGTCGACGTCGATGGTGCAGGTGGCGCCCGCGCCGACGCTGCCGCCCGCAAGGCTGATCGAGCCACCGGCCGCGACGGCGGTGAGGGTGCCGCCACAAGTGTTGTTGGTCACCGACGGTGTAGCGACGGCGATGCCGGCGGGCAGGGTGTCGGTGAAGGCCAGGCTGCTCGCTGCCAGGGCCGAAGCGGTGTTATCGATGGTGAAGGTCAAGGTGCTGTTCTGACCGAAGCCGATGAAATCGGGCGTGAATACTTTGGCGAAGGTCGGCGGCGGCTCTATGGTGAGATCGGCAGTCGCCGGATCGGCCACTTCGAGTCCGTTTTGGAACAGGTCACTGGTGGTGTTGGGGAAGGTACCGGCGGTCGCCGTCCCGGGGACCAGCACGTCGACGTCGAAGGTGCACATGCCGCCGAGAGGCGGCAGCTCGCCGCCGGAGAAGGTGAGGAACCCGATGCCGGTGATCGACGAGCCAGCGCCGCAGGGTACGGCCGGCAGGCTGATCGCAATCAGACCGGGGATCACCGCGTTCAGGTCGTCGGTGAAGCCGATACCACTGGCCGTTTCGGCGCCTGGGTTGGTGATGGTGAAGGTGAGGGTCGCCATACCGGTGGCGGTGGTCGGCCCGTCGAAGGACTTGCTGAAGTCCAGGGTCTGGATGACTTCGAGGGGGTCGGTGGCTGGATCACCGCTGACGGGGGATCCGGCGATTTCGCCGGTCACGGTGCTGGTGGTGTTGACGTAGAGGCCAGCGAGGGTGCCGCCGGGGACTGTGAGGGAGATCCGGAGGGTGCAGGACCCGCCAATCGCCAGGGAGGCACCGGTCACGCTGAGGATGTCGGTGCCGAGGCCGCCGACGGCGGCGCCGCAGTCGTTGAAATCCTCGCTGTCGAACGTCGCGCCGGGGAGCAGGGTACTGAGATCGTCGGTGAAGTCGATCAGCGACGCGGGGTTGTCGGTGTCGAGGCTGCTGAGAGTGAATTCGAGGGTGACGGAGTCGCCGGGGGCGACAGGATCATCAGTAAACGCCTTGGTGAGCAGCAGTTGATCGCTCTCGACGATCAGGCTGTCGATCGCCGGGCCATCGGAGCCTGGTGTAGCGCCCAGAAAGTAAGAGACGTTACCGGCATTGTTCTCGAAGGTGCCGTCCGAAGCGGTCGCAGGCACGGTGACCTCGACGTCCACAGTGCAGGTCGCTCCGGCCGCCAAGGTACCTGCAGCGTAGGTCAGATTGGAGCCGAATCCCGGGATTGTCAGGATGGTGAGGGTGCCACCGCAGTCGTTCACCAGGGCCGGGTCGGTGGCCTCGAGATTGGCAACGGAGAACAGGCTGTCGGTGAAGCCGATGCCGGTGGCGGCGACATCGCTGATGTTCTCGAGGGTGAAGCGGAGAAGCAGCGCCTCGCCAGGGAAGGCCGGGTCACCGATGAACTCCTTGTTGAAGACCATGCCGCCGATGACCAGATCGTCGCTCGCCGGGAGCGAGGTGACGGCCGTACCACTGATCGTGGAGCCGACGCCACTCGTGGTGTTGACGTAGGTGTTGGAGGCAGCGCCCATGGGTACATCGACGGTGACGCTGAAGGTACAACTGGTGCCCGGCATCAGTGTGCCGCCCATCAGGGTGAGCAAAGTGTCACCCGCCGAGGCGGTCAGCGTCGAACCGGCCCCGCAAGGGGGATCCGGTGTCGGCGGCACGCTCGCCGTCAGACCCACGAGAGCAGGCACCACGGCAGCCAGGTCGTCGGTAAAAGTGATGCCCGTAGCGTCGGTGGGCGAGTTCGCCGACAGCTCGAGGGTGAACTCGAGGGTGACGGTACCGCCGGGGGCGACCGGATCGCCGAGGAAGGTTTTGGACAGGCTCGGCCCGGCGATCACGGTCAACGTGTCGCTGGCGGGATCACCGGTGCGAGTGGCGCCATCGACGGTGGCGGTGACGTCACCCGTGGTGTTGGTGTAAACGCCTGCTGCGAAGTCGGTCGGAATCGTCAGCGTGACGTCGAAAGTGCAAGTGGCGCCGGCGCCGGGTGCGGCGGCCAGGCTGCCGCCGGTCAACTGCAGGCCTTGGCGTTCGGAGTCGGGAAAGAAGAAACTCAGCGACGAACCGACGCCGCAGGGATCGGCGATTGGCGGTGTTGGCGTCACCGAAAGGGGGAACGGAAGGAAGCCCGTCCCTGGCCCGCCGTTGGTCAGCTCGTCGGCGAACGCGACGTCAGTCGCGCCGGAGGTGGTGCTGGTGTTGGTAACGGTGAAGCGAAGGACGACATCATCACCGGGATTGACCACCGGGTTCGGAGCCAAGGTACCGACTTCGAGGAACTCCTTGGTCAGAATCGGCACCGGCTCGACAAAGAGATCCGCCGACGCGGCGGTGCCGACCACGGGCGAGCCATCGATGGTGGCGGTGATCGTGCTGGTCGTATTGGTGTAGGCGCCGGGGGTGGCGCCGCCCGGCACGGACAGACTGACGCGGATCGTGCACGAGGACTCCGGCGCCAAGGTGCCGCCGGACAGGCCGATGGTGGTGCCGCCAACCCCGGAGACCGAGCCGCCACAGTCGTTCGACAGGAGACTGCTGAAGGTCAGTCCGGCGAGGACGGTGGTGAGGTCGTCGGTGAACGCGACGCCGGTGGCCGAGAAGATGCGGTCGAAGTTGGTGAGAGTGAATTCCAGGGTGACGCTGTTGCCTGGAGGGGTTGGATCGTCGGTGAAGTCCTTCTGGATGGCGAGCGGCGTCACCGTCACTTCGAGGGTGTCGCTGGCTTTGCCGGCGCTGGTGAAGTCCGCCAACAAGTCGCTCGTGATGTTGTCGAGCATGCCGGTTCCGGTGGTGGTGACATCGACGGTGACCGTGCAGGTGGCACCAATGGGCAGCACCTCGAAACCCGGGAAAAACGTCGAGCCGCTTGCGTCCAGATCGATGAGGCTGGTTCCTGGCACGGCGGTGAGGTCGGTGTCGGGGGCGCTGGCGGCAATGCAATCGGTGACCGCGTTGGCTGGGTCAGCGACGACCATGCCGGCGGGCAGATTGTCGGTGAAGTCCAGGTTGCCCACCACCGCAGCGTTGAGGGTGTTGTCGATGGTGAAGGTCAGGGTGCTCTTTTCACCCAGCGAGACGGAGCTCGGTGCGAAGCTCTTGGAGAAGCCCGGCCGGGTGGTCACGACGGTGAGATCGACCGGCAACGACTCCGGCGGGGCGCCCACCAGCCCGTCGTAGGTGAGGGGGATCGCCGGATTGGTGTGAACCCCCGGTGTGCTGGCGGTGACGTCGACCGTGACGGTGCAGCTCGAGGCGGCGCCGAGCCGAGCATCGGCGAGGGAGATGGTGGAACCGCCGTCCGGGGCGGTCAGCGTGCCGCTGATGCCGAGATCACACGTCGTCGAGGCGTTGGAGGGATCGGCGATATCGACATCCCCCGGTACGGTAGGCAGGACATCGGTGAACGCCAAACCGGTCAGCGCTGATCCGGTGGGGTTGGTGATCGTGATGGTGATGGTCGACACGGCGCCCGGGCCGATGGTGTTCGGTGTGAACACCTTCGATATCGTTTGGGCTTGGGCTGCCGATGTCATGGCAGAGAGCAAGCCGGCCATGAGGAGAGTCTTGCTCTGTCGAGCCAGGAAAGGGGTGCGCGTCACCATGATGATCTCCGTCGCTTCTCGGTTTCGGATCGGTTGTCGATCGAATGACAAGCTGCCGCTCGCAAGGCCGCCTGCAATGTTCCGCCTGCAATGTTCTGCTCTACCCTGGCCTCAACACATTGCAAAAGACATGACGACGGCGTGTCGCGGAGGAAATCGGGTGCTGTCCCTAGCAGTTTGGGTCGCTGTGTACCCAGAGTTACTGTGACAGAATCCGGCAGCCAGAGTTGTCCCCTACGACGCAAGTCTAATCACATTGGTACCCACCGGGTCCAGTCGAACGAAGAGTTTCACAATTTTGCTAGTGTCAATATTCAGATCATTCGTCATTTGGCGCTCCGCTGGCCTGCTCCTGGCCGTGCTCTCGACCCTCGCGTGCGGCACCGGCTCGCTGGAGAAGGGGGCGCCGAAGGCCAGTGACGGTGCGGCGGCCGAGGCCGATCCGCCAGCCGCTGTCGATGGCCCCCTCCTCGTCCATGGTGGCACCGTCCTCACTCTGGACGCGGTCGACACGATTCTGAACGACGGGGCCGTAGCGATCGAAGACGGCCGTATCGTCGCCGTCGGTTCTTCGGCCGAGCTCGAGTCGGCTTATCCCACCGCGCGGCAGATTGACGCCGGCGGCGGCATGATCCTGCCGGGGCTGATCAACACCCACACCCACGTGCCGATGGTGCTCTTCCGCGGCCTGGCCGACGACCTGGTGTTGATGGAGTGGCTCGAAGAGCACATCTTCCCGGCCGAGGCGGCCCACGTCGACGAAGATTTCGTGCGCTGGGGGACCCGCCTGGCTTGTCTCGAGATGTTGCGTGGCGGCATCACCACCTTCGTCGATATGTATTACTTCGAGGACGCGCTGGCGGAGGAGGCGGAGCGTTGCGGCATGCGGGCGGTGGTCGGCGAGACCTTGATCGACTTTCCCGTGCCTGACAACGCCACCTGGGACGAAGCGGTCGCCTACACGCGGCAGTTCGTGGGCAAGTGGAAGGACCACCCACGGATCACTCCGGCGGTGGCACCCCACTCTGCCTACACTGTCTCCGGTGAGCACCTCGTGGCCGCCCACGCACTGGCCACGGAGCTCGATGTACCGTTGCTGATCCACCTGTCGGAGGATCGCGGCGAGCTCGAGCGGGTGCAGAAGGCCACCGGCCGCACGTCGGTGGACTACTTGGAGCACCTCGGAATCCTGGACGATCGGGTGCTCGCCGCCCACATGGTGTGGCCGAGCCCGTCGGAGATCGAGCTCCTGGTCGAGCGCGACGTCGGCGTGGCCCACTGCCCACAATCGAACATGAAGATTGCTGCCGGCGTGGCGCCGGTGCCGGCGATGATCGACGCCGGCGTGGCGGTGGGGCTGGGGACCGACGGTGCAGCGAGCAACAACGATCTCGACCTGTGGGAAGAGATCGACACCGCCGCCAAGCTGCACAAGGTGACCACCCTCGATCCGACCGTCGTCACCGCCCGCGAGGCCATGAGGATGGCGACGATCGAGGGCGCCCGGGCTCTCGACATGGAGGACGAGATCGGCTCCCTCGAGGTTGGCAAGCGGGCCGATCTGATCGTCGTGCGCAGCGACGGCTTCCATCAGCAGCCGTACTACCATCCCTATTCGCTGCTGACCTATACAACCGACTCGGCCGACGTCGAGACGGTCATCGTCGAGGGACAGGTCGTGGTCGAAGACGGCCGCGTCCTGACACTCGACGTCGCCGAGTTGCTCGCCCGGGCCGCCGACTACCGCGAGCAGATCGCGGGTAGCCGAGCTCGGCCCTGACCCTCTTCGGCAGTGTTTTTCGTAATCTTGATCGGGCCTGACGACCGTCTCGGTGCCAATTTGTCTGGCTCTCGAGACTGTCTCGGCGTGTCCTGAGGGCGATAAGTGCACTGTTTCCAGCTCGTAGGATGATTCTTACCGGCTCTGTCGGAGCTTTTCAGTCCGAAAGGCCGCATTTCTGACGTTCCACAGATCTGTAATATAGACCGTAAGGTATGGGTCCTATCCTGGCTGCAACATGAGGCAGAAATCTCCATCCGGCAGTCCCATCAAGACCTCGTGGAGCGACTCTCGCAGCGCTTGAGACCAGGAGAACGACGATGATTGAGCTACCCCTTCTCTTACTTGCACTCCTTCTGTTGATCACCTGGCCGGACAATCGCGGGCAACGCCTGACGCCTGCTTTCGAATCCGAGGGGCTGATCGACGACGCCTACCGGGCCGAAGCATCCGGAGAGAAGGTGGAATGATCCCTCCCCATCGGCACCTGCTGCACGAGTCGTTCAAGCTGGTCGACTTGTTGATCATGTCCGTGGCGTTGATCGCGGCCTACTGGCTGTCGTCTGCCACGGCCTTGTCCGTCTTCCTGAGCGAGCGGGCTCGGCTCGACAACGTGCCGTTGCTGATGGTCCTGTGGATTGCCTGGCACCTGGTCTTCTATCGCATGGGCCTCTACGGCTCCCGCCGGCTGGTGACGCGCCAGCGCGAGGCTCTCGACATCCTGTGGGCGACGACTCTCGGCAGTCTGCTGATCTCGAGCGCCGCGGCAATCCTCAAGATCGAGATCAAGAACCCGGACTTCCTGCTCATGTTCTGGACCCTCAGCACCCTGCTGACCATCATCGGTCGGTTATCAGTGCGCTTCGCGCTGGAGTGGGTGCGGGTTCGCGGTCGCAATCTGCGCCACGTGCTGGTCGTCGGTACCAATCCCCGGGCCCTGCATTTCGCCCAGGTGATGCAGCGCAATCCCGCGCTCGGCTACCACCTGCTCGGCTTCGTCGACGAAGAGTGGGAAGGCGCCGATCAGGTCCGGGGCACTGGCGAGATCGTGGCTGATTTCGATGGCCTGAGTCGCTACCTGTCGGAGCACGTCGTCGACGAGGTGGTTGTGGCCTTGCCGGTCAGCAAGTCCTACACCGAATCGTCGCGCATTCTCAGCATCTGTGAGGTGCAGGGGATCACGGTGCGATTCCTCTGGCAGTTCTTCGAGCCCAAGCTGTCCAAGGCGAAGATCGAATCGTTCCAGAACGTGCCGGTCCTCACCCTGGAGAGCGGCTCGACCAGCAATGGGCAGCAGCTGGCCAAGCGATTGATCGATGTCTTCGTCTCAGCCACCCTGCTGATCGCTCTGGCACCCCTCTTCCTGCTTACTGCCCTGGCCGTGAAACTGGCTTCGCGTGGGCCGGTGCTCTTCGTCCAGGAGCGCGTCGGCTTTCGTAAGCGCACTTTCCGCTTGTTCAAGTTCCGCACCATGGTGCCGGACGCCGAGCGCCGGCTAGCCGAGCTCGAGCATCTGAACGAAGTCTCGGGACCGGTGTTCAAGATCAAGAACGATCCGCGGGTGACCCGCATCGGAGCTTTCCTCAGGCGCACCTCGATCGACGAGCTGCCGCAGCTGTGGAACGTCTTCCGCGGCGACATGAGTCTGGTGGGGCCGCGTCCTCTGCCGATCCGCGACTTCCGGGGCTTCGAAGAGGATCGCCACCGCCGCCGCTTCAGCGTGCCGCCGGGACTGACTTGCCTGTGGCAGGTGAGCGGTCGCAGCTCGATCCAGTTCGAGCAGTGGATGCAGCTCGATCTGCAGTACATCGACCACTGGTCTCTGTGGCTCGATCTCAAGCTCCTCTTCTGGACCATCCCAGTCGTGCTGGCCGGCTGCCGTGGCAGTGCCCGCGGCGAGTTTGCCGACGTGATCGAGCAGCCGGAAGAGATCTTCGCCATCAGCTCCTCGGCGAAGCGGCCGGCGGCCTGATCGTCCGTCCTGCGACGAGCAACCCACCCCGCCAGGGACCTTCTTCGGCCCGGGTGGATGGGTTCGCTGGTGAGCTGGTAGGCTCACGGCTCCTCGGTGGGGGCCTATGGCCCGCGCCCCTTCCCATGCCAAGCCAACCGGCGCTTGGCGTGTCCCGTGACCCGAAAGCTCGCGATAAGCCTATGCCTCTTCCCGCCTTGGACAATATTCCCGTGCTGGTCACCGGTGGTGCCGGCTTCATCGGCTCACACCTGGTCGACGCCCTGGTCGAGGGAGGTGCGCAGGTGCGGGTGCTCGACAACCTGTCGACCGGCCTGCAAGAGAATCTCGCCCATCTGGATGGTGTGATCGATCTGCTCGAGGGCGATCTACGCGACACCGAAGCTTGCCGCCGTGCCTGCGCCGGCGTCGAGCTGGTGTTTCACCAAGCCGCCCTCGGCTCGGTACCGCGCTCGTTGGCCGATCCAGCGACTTCTTTCGAGGTCAATGTCTCCGGCACCGCCAACCTTCTGGCCGCGGCCCGGGATGGCGGCGTGCGACGGGTGGTCTACGCCTCCTCGTCAGCGGTTTATGGTGATAGCCCCGAGCTGCCCAAGCGGGTCGGGTGGGAAGGGCAGCCCCTTTCGCCCTATGCGGCGAGCAAGAGGATGAACGAGGATCTGGCCCAGGTTTTCCACCGTTGCTATGCTCTGGAGCTCGTCGGCTTGCGCTACTTCAACGTCTTCGGGCCGCGCCAACGTCCGGACGGCCCCTACGCCGCGGTGATCCCGCGCTTCTTCGCCGCCTATGCCGCCGGTAAGGCACCGGTAATCTACGGTGACGGCGAGCAGAGTCGCGACTTCACCTATGTCGGCGACGCGGTTCGCGCCAATCTGCTAGCCGCCGGCGCGCCGGCCGAGGCGGCCGCGGCGCGCGCTTACAACGTCGCCTGCGGCCGCCGCACCACCGTCAACGAGCTGGCCGGCTGGGTGCGTCAGCTGTCCGGTGGTGGTCCCGAGCCGATCCACCAAGAGCTCCGTGCCGGCGATGTCAGGCACTCCCTGGCCGACCTCGCGGCGACCACCGAGGCGATCGGCTACGAGCCGGAGGTCGACATCGAGACCGGGCTGGCCAAGCTGGCTGAAGTGTGGTGATGTAACTCGTCATGGGCGAGGGGCTACAATACCGCCTGGACAACACCTCCACGATGCCCAAGCCCTGCACCACGGACCCACCACTTTGCCTGCCAGACCGCTGAAGATCGCCTTCCTCGGCGCCCGCGGCGTGGTCGGTACGTACAGTGGCATCGAAACCTACTACGAGGAGGTGGGCTCGCGCCTGGTCGCTCGCGGCCACCAGGTGACAGCCTACTGCCGCAGCTATTTCACCCCCGACGTGCCGAGCCATCGCGGCATCCTGGTGCGGCGGCTACCGTCGTGGCGCGGCAAGCACCTGGAGACCCTCACCCACAGCATCCTCGGCACTTTCGATTGCCTCGGCCGGGACTTCGATGTCGTCCAATACCATGCCATCGGCTCGGCGCCCCTGGCCTGGATTCCACGACTCTTCGGCAAGACGACCGTCGTCTCGGTGCGTGGCCTCGACTGGCAGCGGGCCAAATGGGGCTGGTTCGCCCGCAACGCTCTACGCTTCGGCGAATGGGCTTCGGCGCGCTGCCCAACGGCAACGGCGGTGGTGTCGAAGACTCTGCAGGAGCACTATGCTGCGAATCACGGCCGTCGGCCGCACCTGATTCCCAACGCCGTTGTCCTCGGCGAGCACCGGCCGGTCGATCGGCTGGCAGAATTTGGTCTGGAGAAGGACAGCTTTCTCCTCTTCGTCGGCCGGATCTCGCCCGAGAAAGGCGTCCACACGCTGCTCGACGCTCTACGGCCCCTGCCGCGTGGCAAGAAGTTGGTGCTCGCGGGGGGCACCAGCTACTCGGACGACTACATCGAGCAAGTCAAGGCCGCTGCCTGGGACGAGGTCATTTTCCTTGGGCGGGTCGATCGCGGCATGATGGAGGAGCTCTACAGCGCCTGCTACGCCTTCATCCTGCCTTCGGTCATGGAAGGCCTGTCGATCGCCCTGCTCGAGGCCTTGAGCTACGGCACCTGCATCGTCACGACAGATATCCCGGAGAATCGCGAAGTCACCGGCGACGCTGGGCTAGCGTTCCCGCCGGGCGATGTCGAGGCATTGCGTGCTGTGCTGGCTCGGATCCTCGACGACTCCAAGGTGGTCGAGGAGTTTCGTCGCAAGGCCCTGGAGCACGCTCGCTCGCAGCCCGATTGGGACGAGGTCGCGAGGCGCACAGAAGCGCTGTACTCGAGCCTGTTGGGTCGTGGCTAGCCATCTGGTTTCAGACCTGAAGCGGCTCGCTAGCTCGAGTGGCCTCTATGCGGTGGGGGAGCTGGCGCGGCGCGGCTTGGCCTTTTTCCTGCTGCCGCTCTATACCCGCTACCTCGACCCCGCCGAGTACGGTGCGCTCGAGATGCTCAGTGCCTTGTCGAGCATCCTATTCGCCTGCATCATGCTGGGCCTGCCTTCGGCGTTGACCAAGTGCTACCACCGCGATTGCAAGACCGACGACGATCGGGCGAGCCTCCTCGCAACAACCTTAGCGCTCGATCTGCCGGTGCTCTTGGTGGCCGGTTCGTTGCTCGCCATCTACGCCGAGTCGATCGGTCGGCTGGTGATCGGCGAAGCGGGTTACGGGCCACTGGTCCGGCTGGTGGTGGCGACGGCGGTGGTGCTTTCGATCATGGCGATCATTCTCGCCAGCTTTCGCGCCCGCGAGCGCGCCAAGGCCTTCGTGCTGCTCAATCTGAGCCAGTTCGTGCCCGCCATGATCCTCAATGTCGTCTTGGTCGTCCGCTTCGACATGGGGGTTCGTGGTGTGCTTTGGGGGAATCTGATCTCCAGCCTTATCGCCCTGGTCCTCGGTCTGTGGGTCGTGCGCCAGGATTCGGTCCTGCGTCTCGAGCGACGCTTGGTGCGACCCCTGCTGCGCTTCGGCCTGCTGCTGGTGCCGGTGATGCTCGCCACCTGGGTGATCGACATGTCGGACCGCTACGTTCTGCGGCTCTACACCAGCCTGGAAGAGATCGCGGTCTATGGCGTCGGCTACAAGATCGGCATGGTGTTGCAGATGGCCATCGTCTGGCCCTTCCAGCTCGCCTGGCCGGCGGTGTCGTTTTCGATCAGCAAGCGATCGGATCACCTGCAGTCCTACGCCCGGGTACTGACCTACCTGTTGGCCGCTCTGACCTTCGGCTGGCTCGGTCTGGCCCTCCTATCCCGCGCCGGCCTGACCGCCCTGGTCGGCGAGAACTACGCCGAGGCTTATCGGTTGGTCCTACCCGTGGCCCTGGCGTACGTGTTCAACGGCATCCACTTCTGCCTCAACCCCGGCGTCCACATCGCTGGCCATACGCGCTACCTATCGCTCATTTCCGGCCTCGCTGCCGGGCTCAATCTGGGGCTCAACTTTCTCGTCGTGCCCCACTATGGGGTCCTCGGTGCGGCCTGGACCACCGCCGCCACCTTCCTCTTCATCGCCGTCGCCACCGCCGTCCTCAGCCAGCGCGTCTACCCCGTGCCGCACGAGGTCGGGCGATTGATCAAGGTGGTCCTGGCCGGAGCTATCATCTACGCAGCCGCCGTCACCTTCGAGCCCCAGGGCTTGATCACCGGGCTTCTCTGGCACTTCGCCTGGGCAGCGGTGGGCTTCCCGGCCCTACTGGTGGCATCGGGCTTTCTCGATCAAGAAGAGCGGGCGGCGTTGCAGAAGCTCTACGACAAGAGACCCTCGTAGAGCGCCTCGTGTTTCTCGACCATCCGCTCGACGGTGAGCTCACGCTCGACCCGTTCACGGGCGGCTTGCCCCAGACGATGGCGTAGCGCAGGATCGGTCGCCAGCCGTTGCAGAGCGGTCGCGAGGACTTTCGGGTCGCCTGGCGGAATGAGCAGGCCCTGGTCGCCGTCGTCGATCAGCTCCGGGACGCCGCCGACCCGGGTGGCGATAGCGGCGATGCCGCAGGCCATAGCCTCGAGCAGAACGTTGGGCGACCCTTCGCGAAGGGACGAGAGGACGAAGAGGTCGAGCGCCGGATAGATGCAGTCGGGATCGCCGCGGCGGCCGAGAAAGTGGACCGCTGAGCCGATACCGAGGCGGCGCGCCTCGGCGGTGAGCGCCTCGTGCCGCGGGCCGTCGCCGACCAGCACGACCTCGAGGCGGATGCCATTCGCGCGGGCCTCGGCCGCTGCGGCGAGCAGATGCTCGAAGCCTTTGGTGTCGGTCAGGCGGCCGACGCCGCCAGCAATC
>JBCCGX010000039.1:0-20599 GCA_039029035.1 Acidobacteriota bacterium
AAGGTCCCGGCCCCGGCGATCAGACCGGCCCAGTCGACATCGCTGGGCCCGAAAGCGGTGCGGCCGAAGTCGTGCAGGTTGACGCCCGGGCTCGAGTCGTCGAACGGATCAACGTCGCGGTACCAGGCCTGGTAATGCTCCTGGGCGCTGTTGCCCGAGGCCGAGAAGTGGACCGAGCCCGAAGCCACGGCGGCATCGATCGCCTGGGCCACGACACCATCCTGAAAGTAGGGCTCGGTGAGGAAGGCGACATCGTCGACGATCACGTCGCAGCCGGCGCCGCCGAAGGCATCTTCGGCCAGCCAGGTCACCGCGTCGGCCAGCCCTTGCTCACCGTTGCCGAAGGCGGGGCAGAAACCGAGCGTGGCGCCGGGGGCGAGGTCGTGGATGATCTCGAGCATCGCGGTGCCCTCGTCACCGTCGTTGGCGTTCAATGGGCACAACTCGATCGCCGCACCGCCGGCCCCGTCACTCGGTAGGTCACCGGTCGACGCTGCCACCGCGGCGCTCTCGACGCCGTCGGAGATGGCGCAGACGGTGACGCCGGAGCCGTCGTAGCCCAGCAGGTTACGGACCTGATCGGCACCGAGGGCGGCATCGCCTTCGGTTTGCTGCGAACCCACCCGGGTAATACCGCGGTAGATCGGCCTTATCTTGCGCACGCCGGGCAAACCCGCCAGCCGCGGCAGGGCGGTAGCGAGATCGTTCAACGAGCAGCCGGCGACCACCAGGCCGCGCTCGCGGTCGACCAGGCCGATGTTCAGGCCTTCGGCCGCGAGCTGTTTGACTGCCGAGGGATCCGCTGCATCGAGAAAAATCTCGAGCCGAAGCTCACCGCGCACATCGTCCACCTGGAAAGCGTCGAGGGGGGCCGGAGCGGCACCCTTCTCGAAGCTCGGCCAATCGACCAGGGCGGAGTGGATCTTGCTGTCGGCCAGGCTCTGCCCTTTGGTGGTCAGCAGGTGCTGCTGAATATGCGCCAGGGCACGGTCCTTCGCTTCCTCACCGAGCTCGGCGGGTAGACCGGCAGCTTTCAGAGACAACTTGGCGCTCGGTGTGGAGCCGAGCACCGGCACGGCGCCGAGCAGGAGGCCGACGGCGCCGGCAACGATCGGGGAGGTCTTGGAGCTCACTTGCATGATCAGATTCCTTTCCGGATCTTCGAACCGTTTGACAGAACGAGGTTCAGCGGCTTGTCAGGGATACCCAGGCTTAGGGCAAGGGGCGTACCAACTTTCCGGAGCACCGGAGATCAACCCCATTCCTTCTCGTAAAGTGCTGAAAGGAAGAGGCTTGGGATGTTCATCTCGACGAGATCTCGAGCCTGGGATCGCTGGGAGCTGAGTCTCAGAAGCGGGACTGAGGGCTGTTCTAGCCCGCCGAACAAACTCGGTCGGAACCGTCCGCCGCGCGACCCAAGACGCTGAATCAAAGCAACTTATCGACCGTGCCGTCGGGCATTCATCGGTCGGATCCCGCGGCGAGTGCAAGCAGTCTCAGACCTGGGACTCCTGCGCTCGGGGTTGCGAAGCAGGGGCAAGCCAAGCCTCGCCCGGGTCAGAGAAGTTGACGACGCCGATCCGCTTCACTGGGCTGGTGGTGGGTCGCCCGATCGCTAACATCTGCCCGATGCGACAACGATGGTGCTTGTTCCTCGCAGGTCTGCTCGGGCTCCAGGCTTGTACCGATGCCCCACCGCCGCAAGCGGTAGGCCCCGCTGCGACGGAACGCTCGGCGGTCACGGCCCTGGGGCGCCTCGAGCCGGGGCTGGGGGTGATCGACGTCGCCGCCCCGCCGGGCGAGCGGGTTCGTCGCCTGGAAGTCCGAGATGGCGACCCGGTTCGCCGGGGCGACATCCTGGCCATCCTGGAGAGCGCCGACGAGAGAGAGACCGAAGTCGAGGTCCAACGAGCACGACGCGACCAGGCCGACTATCGTTGGCGCCGCGAGCGCGAGGTCGGCCCTCTGGCGATCGCTGCGCGCGAGGCGACGGTCCGCCGGCTGGCGGCCGACCTCGACCTGGCAACCAGCGATCTGGGCCGAACCCGCGACCTGGTCGACGAGGCGGTGGCGCCGGAGCGCGACTTGGAGTTCCAGCAAGCGGTGGTCACGCAAGCCCGAGCCGCCCTCGACGAGGCCCGCACCCGGTTGGAGCAAGAGCGCCAGGAGCGCCAGTTGGCGCTGCTCGAAACCCGCGCCGCCCTGGCGACCGCCGAGGCAGCCGTCGAACGCGCCAAGGCCGTCCTCGAGCAGAGTCGTATCCGGGCACCTGCCGACGGCGAAGTGCTCGACATCCTGGTGCTGGCCGGCGAATCGACCGACGGCGGGCCGATCCTGCGCCTCGGAGAGGTGCAGGCGATGGTCGCCGTGGCCGAGGTCTACGAGACCGATGCCCGGTTCGTGCGCCCGGGCCAGCCGGCCACGGTCGAGAGCCCGGCCCTGCCGCAAGGGTTGGAAGGTCAGGTGGTGCGGATCAGTCACCTGGTGCACAAGAACGATGTCCTGGGTATCGATCCCTCCGCCGACACCGACTCGCGGGTGCTCGAAGCGCGGATCCGCCTCAACCAGCCGCAGCTCGCCGCCGCTTTCGTGCATCTGCAGGTCGACGTATCGATCGACGTGTCGATCGACGCGGGCGCCGAGAACGCCACGGGAGGCTCCGGCGAGGCAGCCTTTTGACCCTCCATCTCGCCTGGCGCGATCTGCTCCATCGGCGCGCTCGGACTATGGCGGCTCTCGCCGGTATCCTCTTCGCCATCGTCCTGATCTTCATGCAGATCGGCTTCTACCTCGCCTGTCGCACCTCGGCGACCCGGATCCACGCCCTGCTGGACTACGACCTGCTGCTCACCTCGGCGCGCTACTCATTTATTCTCGAAGCCGACAGCCTGGCGCGTGAGCTCCTCGAACGGGCGCGTGGCGTCCCCGGCGTGGCGACGGTTTCAGGGGTCCGCCTGGCGCCCAATCAGTGGCGCTCGACCGCCTCGCGTAATCACTACGACACGGTGTTTCTCGGCGTCGATCCGGCCGACAGCCCGTTCGCTCTGGCCGAGGTGAACCGCCAGTTGGCGCGCCTCCACCCGGTCGACACGGTGCTCTTCGACCAGGCGGCGCATCCGATCCTCGGCCGCAACACCCCCGGGGTGGTGTCCGAGTTCAACCGCCGCCGCGCCACCGTGGTCGGAGGGTTCGAGTGGGGCGTCGGCTTCGTCGCCAATGGTGTTGCGATCATCAGCAACGACACCTTTTCCCGCGCCTTCCCAGGTGAGCCGGCCGACGAGCTGCAGTTGGGGCTCATCCGGCTGGCGCCGAACGCGCGGGCCAGCGACGTCCTGCAACACCTCACCGCCCAGCTCCCGGTCGGGGCCCGCGCCTGGACCCGGGCCGAGATCGAGGCCCTCGACCGCCGTTTCTTCCTGTCCGAACGCCCGATTGGCCTGATGTTTCAATCCGGCGTCGTCCTGGCCCTGGTGGTCGGTGGCATCATCCTCTTCCAGGTGCTGGCTTCCGAGGTGACCCATCGGCGGGCCGAGCTGGCCACTCTGCAAGCCCTGGGCTATACCCGGAGCCAGGTCTACCGGGTGGTGGCCGCTCAGGGATTCCTCTATACCCTCATGGCCTTCGTGCCAGCGGCGCTGGTGGCCCTGATGCTCTTTCGCACCACCCGCCGCGTCGCCCGCTTGCCGATGGAGCTGACGCCGGGGCTGCTCGCCGCGGTCCTCGCCTTGAGCCTCCTGATGTGCACCGCCGGGGCGCTTCTGGCCAGTCGACGGGTGCGCAGCGCCGACCCGGCGGATCTCTTCTGAAGGCTCGGAGATCATGCGCCGCACGCTCCCACCGCGCCAGAAGACGCCCCTCGCCTGGCTGAGCCTGATCCACGATCGCCGCCGTCTCCTGGCGTCGATCGCCGGGGTGAGCTTCGCCACCCTGCTGATGGTGATCGAGCTCGGGTTCCTCAACGCGATCTACGACAGCTCGACCCTGATCATCGATCACCTCGACGCCGACCTGCTGATGGTCAGCCGGCAGAAAGACGACATGAACCCGACGAAGCCCTTTCCCCGCCGCCGCCTGGAGCAAGCGAAGGCGCTCGATGGGATCGAAGCGGCCTACCCGTTGTGGTTTTCTCGTATGGCCAACTGGAGCACCCGCGGGCGACCCGAGCACGACGTCCTCCGACTGCTGGCGATCGACCCGGCCGACCCGGTCTTCGCCCTGGCCGACATCAACACTCAGCAGCACCGTCTGCGCACCCCGGACACCGCTCTGGTGGACCGCCGCCTGCGCGACTCTTACGGCGGCCTGCGGGCCGGTGTCAGCGGCGAGCTCGAAGGCCGGCGAGTGCGGGTGATCGGTGACTTCGCCCTCGGCCCCGACCTCCAGCTCAATGCCAACATGGTGGTCTCCGACGCCACCTTCCGCAGGGCGTTCTATGACCCCCGGCGCGGCGAAGACCCCCTCGACCAGGTCGAGATCGGTCTGCTGCGCACCGCTGGTCAGATCGCCCCGGAGGCCCTCGCCCACCAGTTGGCCCGGGCTCTACCCGACGACGTTCGTCTGCTCACGCCGAGCCGGCTACGGCGCGAGATCCACCTTTTCTGGACCCGTAACCAGCCGGTGGGTGCGGTCTTCGGTATCGGTCTGGCGGTGGGTTTCTTCATCGGCCTGACCCTGTGCTATCAGGTACTGTTCACCGACATCGTCGACCAGCTACCGCAATTCGCCACCCTCAAGGCGATCGGCTATGACAACGCTTACTTGCGACGGCTCGCCGTTCGTCGCGGCCTCTGGCTCGGGTTGCTGGCCCTCGCCATCGGCCTGCCTCTCGGCTTGGCGGCCTACCACTTTCTCGGTCGCCTGACCGGCCTGACTTTCGTGCTCACCCTCGGCCGGGCCGCCCTGGTCGGCGTCGCCTCGCTATCGATGTGCGTTGCGGCCAGCGTCCTGGCGACGCGACGCGCCATCGCCGCGGATCCGGCGGAGGTCTTCTGACGATGTCCGAGCCAGACCTGCCCCAGCCAGACCTGTCCCAGACCGGCACCCTGCGCCTCCATCTGAGCGGTTTCATGCCGACCTTCGCCGTGCCACCCAAGCCGGTGGTGCAGATCCGCGGCGTCGGCCACCGGTTCGATCAGACGCCGCTCTTGCACGATGTCGACCTCGATCTCTTCGCGGGTGAGATCGTGCTGATGACCGGGCCGTCGGGCTCCGGCAAGACGACACTGCTCACTTTGATCGGCGCCCTGCGCTCGGTCCAGACCGGTAGCTTGCAGGTGCTCGACCGGGAGCTGCGCGGGCTCAACGAGGCGGAACGCGTCGACGTGCGACGCGGCCTCGGCTTCATCTTCCAGGGCCACAACCTCTTCGACTCGTTGACCGCGCTGCAGAATGTGCGCTTGGCGCTCGAGCTGCACGGCGGCAAACGCCAGGACAACGACCGCCGGGCGCGCGAGATTCTGCACGAAGTCGGTCTGGCCGAGCACATCGACAAGAAGCCGGAAGCCCTGTCCGGCGGTCAGAAGCAGCGCGTCGCGGTGGCCCGCGCCCTGGCGCCGAAGCCGCAGCTGGTGCTCGCCGACGAACCCACCGCGGCCCTCGATGCGACCACCGGCAGGCAGGTGATCGATCTGCTGAAAGACCTGGCCGCGAAACAAAAAACAGCAACCGTGCTGGTGACCCACGACCATCGCATCCTCGAAGCCGCAGACCGGATCGTCAACATGGTCGACGGCCGGCTGGTCTCCGATGTCGCAGTCGGCGAGTCGCTGGAGATCTGCGAGTTTCTTTCCAATGTCCCGGCCTTCACCGGCTACACCCCAGGGGCCCTGGCCGAGATCGCCGAGCAGATGCAGGTTCGCCACGTGCCCGCCGGGACCGTCGTCTTCCATCAGGGGGATGAGGGCCAAGCGTTCTACATCGTCTGGCAAGGGGCGGTGGAGATCCACTACGAGACCCGGCATCAAGAATCGATCGTTCTCGAAACTGGCGAGTTCTTCGGCGAGATGGCTCTCTTGACCGGCGAGCGGCGCAAGATGACCGCCACCGTCGCCCGCGACGCCGTTCTTCTCGAGCTGCGCAAGGATCAATTCCAACAAGCGATGCAGCGCGAAAAGAACTTCCGCGACCAGTTGCGCGACATCTTCTACAACCGGCAGTAAGATCCAGACGCCCTCGCCGTAAACGAGAGACCGACTTGGCGACGGTCCCAAACGGCGAGCGGATAGAATCCTGACCCAACCATCGGAGGTCCGGGCCATGAAGCGATGTCTCTTCGCGGCAATGCTCGCCGCACTGCCCCTTTGTTCTGCCGCCAGCGCCGACGAAGCGCCCGGCGTCTACGTGATCCTCGACGGCTCGGGCTCGATGTGGGGCCAGCTACCCGGCGGAAGCCACAAGATCACCGCCGCCAAGGACGTCATCCAGGGCTTCGTCGCCGACGACTACGCCGGCCGTGAGCTCGCTTTCCGGGTCTACGGTCATCGGCGTAAAGGCGACTGCGCCGACAGCGAGCTGGTGGTGCCGTTCTCCACCCCGGACGCCGCCATCGAGCAAATGAGGGCCTTCGCCGAAGGGGTCAACCCCAAGGGCAAGACGCCGATCTCACGCAGCTTGCGGGCGGCGCTCGAGGACTTCGGTAAGCGCCCGGGGGAGATCATCCTGGTCTCTGATGGGATCGAGACCTGCGACGAGGACCCTTGCGCCCTGGTGCGCGAGTGGCGCGCCCGCAGCGTCGACGTGCGGGTGCACGTCGTCGGCCTGGGCCTGGAAGACAAGGAGCGCGCGGCGATGGAGTGCATCTCCGAGGCTGCCGGCACCGAGTACCACGACGCGCAGTCGGCCGACGAGCTGGCGGCGGGTCTGAAGGAGATCCGAGACACGGCCGGTGACCCAAGCGAGATGGCGCCGCCCGAGTGGCAGGTGCTCGACATCGCGGCGACCAACGAGGCCGGCGAGCCCATGCGAGTGATGGGCACGGCCCGTTGGGATGGCGGCGGCCCGGTCGAAGTGTCGAGCAACGGTCACAACAGAGTCCCGCCGGGCGAGATCGAGGTCACCGTCGGGGTCCGCACCTGGAACGGCAATTTATACGAGCCGGTGACCCACCCGGTGACCGTCGGCGCCAGTGGCGCAACGATCCTCGAAGTCCTGGTGCCCGAGCCGCCCTCGGTCCGGGCGCGCTTCGTCGAGCGCGGTGAGGCGCACGGCGGTGCTTTCGTGCGTGGCTACCAGGGCAATCAGGAGGTGCTCGGCTTCCGGCCCAAGGATCGAGCCTACATCGATCCGGGGACCTACGAGTTCCGCAGCCAGCCGAACAACGACAATGATCTCACCGTCAGCGAGACCTTCGCCGCCGGCGACCACAAGGAGATCGTCTTCGAGCTGGTCCACACCGTCCGAGCCCTGATCAAGATGGTCGCGACGGACAGCGGGATCGACTTTCGCTCCAACTACGAGCTCTGGCAAGACGGCGAGAAGAAGTACGGCGTCCACTGGAGCAATGGCGTACAGGCCCTGCCTGGCACCTACGACCTGCACCTGCCTCTACGCCTGACACCTCACGTCCACGAAGGCCTGGTCCTTACGACGGAGGACCGACAGGAGCACCGCATCGAGGTCCCGGTGGGCCACGTCACCGCGACCTACCAGAAAGCCGACGGTTCACCGATGCGCGACGAGCGCATCTTCCTCCAACGCAAGAACGACAAGGGGCAATGGGTGCGCGACAGGGTCAGTGGTACCAACAAGCGCATTCCGCTGGTGCCCGGCAAGTACAAGATCGAGGGGTGGGACCGAATGGGCGACTTCGATACGGTGTTCTTCGAGATGACCGTTGGTGAAGAGAAGACCTTTACCCTGCAGGACAAGGGGAGTGACGGCTAACAGCTGACGTCTCAGGGAGCTCACAAACAACTAGGACATGGAATCTCGCTCCGCGGGAGGGGGCGCCCTCTCTCTTCTTGAGAGAGGGACGGGGTGAGGGTTCGGTGCCTGGTACGGCTCGGTGGTTGTGCACCCCCTCACCCTAACCCTCTCCCCAAAGAGGGCGAGGGGACCAGAGTTTGGCGGTTGGATGCGCACCGTGTGACGTCCGCTGCTGCTCCAGCTAAGGCGCAACGTCGATCGGCGACTGGCCCATCGATTCCCGCAGCTTGGCGCGATAGTGCGCGACCCGCTCGGGTTTGCCCCAGGCGTCATAGAACGTGATGATGTGATGCAGCAGGTTTCGGGCCGGGGAGAGGCCTCGCCGGTCGACCAGCACCTCGAAGCCGTTGACCACCGACGCCTCGGCCTCATCGAACCGCCCGCCCTGCATCGCCCGGCTCACCGCCAGGTAGGCCTGGGCTTCCGCCGTTCGCCAGAACACCCCGCGGGGTGCTCGCGAGGCGCCGGGAATCGCCAAGGCTTGCTTTAGCAGCTCCTCGGCGTCTCGATACCGGCCGAGACTGAGGAGCGCGTCGGCCCGGCGGGTCAGCACGATTGCCACGTTGGGATGGCTCTCGCCGAGCAGCTTGCGCCAGACCTCGACGGCCTCTTCGAGGATCGGCTCGGCCGTCCCGGGCTGCCCGCTTCCGGTCAAGACGAAACCGAGGGTCGAGAGCACGTACACCACATCAGGATGCTCAGCACCCCACAGCCGGCGAGCGAGCTCCAGGGCGCGACGCAGATTGGCCTCCGCTTCCTCGTCACGGCCGAGGTAGTACATCACCACACCCATGCCGTTCAGTGTGTGGGCCGTCTTCGGGTACTCGTCACCGAAGAGCCGCTGCTCGATCGCGAGACACTCGCCATAGGCCTCCAAAGCCTCCGGATAGCGGCCGGCTTCGAGCATCAGATTGCCCAGGCCGCGAAGACTCTCCGCCACGTCGGGATCCGTCTCCCCGAGAAGATCGAGCCGGATGGCCAAGGCCTCGCGATAGGCAGGCTCGGCACTTTCGTAGTCGCCATCGATACGCAGGACTTCCCCCAGCATGAACAAGCTCTGCGCCACCTCCGCATGGGCCGTACCGTAGAGCTGGCGCCGCAGCTCGACCGCACGGTACAAGAGAGGCACGGCCGAGCCTGGTACGGCCAAGCCTTTGTAGACGCTGCCCATGGTATGCATGAGCGTCGCCTGCACGACCGGCAAGTCGACCAAATCGTCGTCGATGCGCGCGGCACCCTGATCGAGGATCTCGCGCACCGTCATCTCCTCACCCTGGGCTTGCGTCGGATCGGCGCGATTGAACAGCTCGACCAGGAACTCCGAAGTCCGCCGGGCGATCTCAGCCTGCTCTCGCGCCTCCGTCGCGGCGCGTGAAACGCGCTGCAGCGCCACCACCAAGACGGCGGCGAAGAGGCTCAGGAACGCGACCAAGGCCGCCAGAACCCGCCGCCTGCGGCGCGCCTTCTCCAGGGCTTCGTGCGCTGCAGCCTCGCGCTCGAGCTCCAGGGCGCGAGCCTGCCGGTCGCGGCGGCGCGTCTCAAGAGAGCGCAAGCGCTCGGCGACCTCGAGAGCGCTACGGGGTCGCTTCTCCGGCATGCCGTCGACGAAGTGGGCGATGTCTTCGATCAGGATCTCGTCGTCGAGCTGGCGCTTCCAGCCCGGCGCCAGGGTCCTCGAGAAGTCACCCAGGACCATCTGGTACAGCATCACGCCGAGGGCGTAGATATCCGCCTGCACGCTGGCGTCACGGCCTTCGATCAGCTCCGGCGCCATGTACAGGCGAGTGCCGGTCTCCGAAGCTTCCCAACTGCCGGTGAGCTCGGTCATCCCTAGCATCGTGATCCCCTGGCTCGCCAGAAGCGTTGGATCCGCCACTAGGCCGATGCCGAAATCCGTCAGGCGAATCTTGGGCCGGCCATCCGGTTGCTGGCGTACCAAGACATTGGCTGGCTTGATGTCCTTGTGCAGGATGCCGACCGAATGCGCCGCCCCCAGGGCCTCGGCCACCTGGGCCACCAACTCGAGCCGAGTCTCCAGGGGCACGCTCGGGAGCCCCCCTTGACGCTCGGCCCAGTCCATCAAGTCGCCCCCCTCGGTGTATTCCGATTCGAGATAGAAGGGCGCCTCGTCGAAGTTCCAGTCAACGACCCGGGTGATGTCGTCGCGATCCCCCAGGGCCCCTTTGAGCAAGCGGAAGAGCGTCACCTCACGCTTCAAGCCGCGCAGCCGATCGGCCCGGTGGCAAAACTTGAAGACGCGCGGCTCTCGAGTCTTCTCGTGGCGGCCGAGCCAGACCTCACCGAAGCCCCCCTCACCGAGCTTCTTGTCGAGCAACCAATGGGGCAACCGAGGCACCGAGTGCCCCACGGCCGGGCGCCAGCCGAGGGTGATCTCGTCCCCGGCCACGACGGCGCGTTGCGCCTTGGTCGCACCCGAGGGCGCCACCAGCGGTGCCTGGCCCTCGATCCCGGCTTCGAAAACTTCGAGGGGCTCCGACACGCCCTTGAAAAGATAGGGGCCGTGGGCGTGCCAGCGCAGCCTGGGCTGCAGCGGTCCACCGACGGCCGAGCGGCGCGAGAGGTCGAACGCACCGCGCGTCATCAACGTCTGCCCCCCCTCCGCCAGGGACATGACCCGTGCCGCGATCAGCTTCGCCAAACCCTCCACCTCCAGCGGCTTGGCGCCCAGCGCGACGTCTTCCGCCGTGTTCTCACGCAGGAAGACCTCGCCCAGGTGGATGCCGGCGCGAGCTGCGAGGGGGACTTCGAGGCGACTGGCCAAATCGGCCAGGGCCTCGTGGAACGAGCACGCATAGGACACCGCTTGGACAGGGCGCTCGAAGAGCAGCAGGAAGCCGTCGGTCTTGTCGATCTCCAACCCTTCGTGCTGGACCAGCAGGTCCCTGGCGATCCGATCCAGCTCGGCGATCACCCGCGAGGCCTCTCGGTCCCCGAGGTCGCTGACCAGCCGAGTGCTGTCGACCAGGTCGAGCACCAGGAGCGTCTTGATCGCGGCGACGGCTGCGCCGGCTTCGGAGGCAGCGGAAGACATCTGAAGGATCCTACAGGCTCGCGTCCTTGACTTGGCTCTACGGCCAAATTTAGCATGGTCCTCAGGGTGGCGTTAGTGAGCCCAAATCGATCTTCAATCCGTTGCGTTCTGCGCTACGGGAGCCCCCTGGACCGGTAGCAGTTTGCCGCCCTCAACAAGCAGTTCGCCACCCCGCACGAGCCCGATCTCCGGCTTCGATCTGGCCACCCTGCGGCAACGCCTCGCCCAACCCGGCGAGCAGTGGATCCGCCTGCGGCATACGCTCTCCCTGCTCGCGCCACCGCTCCTCCGCCAACTGGACCGAGTCGGTCCCGGATGGGCCCTGGATCATGTCGGCGATGCCGGCTCGATCCCGGGAGTGCTGGCCAGTGGCTTGGGCGAGGCCGGGATCACGGCGCGCAAAGTCGTCGAAGCCCTGGACGCCGAGATCCGACATCTGATGCGCGGCTTCCTGGGCCTGACCGAGACCGGAGAGGCCCGCCTCCGCTTGCGTCGCTTCGAGGCCGGGGAGTCGCCGGAGCTTCCGGCTGCATCCGAGGGGTGGTCGACGGTGCTCCTGAGGCGTCTCGCCTTCGCAGGCGATGGCACCGAGTCGAGCAGCGCCACATGGATTGGCAAACGCCGGGCGGGAGCCGGGATTCCGCCGCGGGTCCGGCCATCGCTCAGCCAGAGCTCGGCCGGCGCCGGCCTGGTGCTCAGCTTGGAGACCTCCGCCGCGCCCCGATTCGATCATGCTGCCGCAAGCCCTGTGGGAACAGTCTCCGGCGACCCGAGCCGCCGAGCGGCGGACGTGGTGTTGGTGAGCATGCCGTTCGCACCGCTGCTCCAACCGTCCCTGGGGCTCAGCCTGTTGCAAGCCGCACTGCCCGAGCAGCAGACCAAGATCCTCTACTTCACTCAACCTCTTGCCCGACAGATCGGCGTGCCCCTCTACCAGGCGATCACGGATGGCTTCCCGCACAGCGAGTCCTTGCTCGGTGAGTGGTTGTTCAGCCCCGTCCTGTTCGACCACCACGCCTTTAACACGTCGAGCTACTGCGACGAAGTGCTGCGGGTCAACAACCGCCGATGGGTCGCTGCCTCGGAGACCGACCCGAGGGTCGCCAGCCTGGTGCCGGAGGCTACGATCGATGACCTGTTGGCCATTCGGCAGCAGACCTCGTGTTTTGTCGACGCGTGCGTCGACGAGGTGCTGCGCCACCAGCCCCAGGTCGTCGGCCTGACGAGTGTGTTCCAGCAGCACATACCGTCCCTCGCGCTGGCCCGTCGTCTGCGCCAGCGCGCACCGCAGATCGGCCTGGTGCTCGGCGGGGCCAATTGTGAAGGCCGAATGGGGGTCGAGGTCGCGCGGCAGTTCGACTTCCTCGACGGCGTGGTCTCGGGCGAAGGAGAAGCGGTCTGGCCAACGCTCGTCGAGCGACTCCTCGCCGATCGGACGCTGGATGGCCTGCCGGGCGTCTACACCTCGGCCAATGCAGCCCGCTTCAGCTCCGGCGCGGTGCCCAACGCGCAGTCCACCGAACCCTTGGATGATCTCCCGACGCCGCACTTCGATGATTTCTTCGAACAGTGGCACGCTGCGGACCTGGGCGGCACACTGCAGCCCCGGCTGCTGTTCGAGTCGGCGCGAGGCTGCTGGTGGGGTGAAAAACAGCACTGTGTCTTCTGTGGGCTCAACGGCACCAGCATGGCATTTCGCAGCAAGTCGGCGGAGCGAGCCCTGAACGAGCTGGTCGCCCTGCGCCAACGCTACCCGGGCCGCACCATCGCCGCGGTCGACAACATCCTCGACATGCGGTACTTCCGCGATCTGTTGCCGCGCTTGGCCGACTACGGCGGCGATTTCGACCTTTTCTACGAAGTGAAGGCCAACCTGCGCAAGGACCAGATCCACCGACTCGCCGCAGCAGGTATCCGCCGGATCCAACCGGGGATCGAGAGCCTGAGTGACGCGGTGCTGGCCTTGATGCGTAAAGGGGTCACCGCCTTGCAAAACATCCAGCTGCTGAAATGGTGTCAGGAGCTCGGTGTGTTCCCCTCCTGGAACCTCCTCTGGGGCTTCCCCGGCGAAGCGCCCGAAGAGTACGCTCAGATGGCCGATCTGATGCCGCTGCTGACCCACCTGCCGCCCCCCATCGGGACCTCGAGGATCCAGCTCGAGCGCTTCAGCCCGGGCTTCTTCGACGGCCAGCGCCTCGGCTTTGCCAATATCCGGCCCCTGCCAGCCTACCGACACCTCTATCCCCTGCCCGCAGCGGCGGTCCACGGTCTGGCCTACTACTTCGCCTTCGACTATCGCGACGACCGCGACGTCAAAAGCTACACGCGGGACGTTGCACGCCAGGCCGTCGCCTGGCAACAGGCGCACGGGGCCAGCAACTTGTACTTCGTCGACCAGGGCGAGCGCTTGTTGGTGCTGGACTCACGGCCGATCGCCACGCAACCCGTCGGCTTGATCGAAGGCCCGGCGAGAGCGCTCTACAAAGCCTGCGACAGCATCACGTCGATCGGCAAGCTGGCGAAGCTGGCGGCTGGCTTCCTCGGTCGGCCGGTGGACCGCGACGAGCTCGACGACCTGCTGCGGCCGTTGATGGAGGCGGGATGGCTACTCCGACATGGCGAGCGCTGCCTGAGCCTGGCCATCGGCGTCGATCCACATTCGATGGATCCACCGGGCGAAGAGCCCGACACGGCTCTGCCGCAGGCGGCCGACGGAGGACCTGCAGACTGAGGTGGCATGGCAGCACGCCAGCAGGCCAAGACTCTTATACTGGGCAACCGAAGGAGAACCGAATGAAGCTAAGGAAAAAGAACCTCATCGAGCTCATGGCGCGGCACAATCTGGTCAACCCAGACAATCTGGACGACGAAATGCGCGAGAGGCTCCAGTCGTTGACCCACAGAGAGGTCAAGGCGTTGATCTCGGTCAAGCGCAAGATGGGCCTGGAGGAGTACCACGGCCACGATTTCGCCTTGCGGTTCCCGTCGTCTTGAGCCGCAGTCACCTCTCTCGACCGCCTCGATGGCTCGGCGGTGCCGCGAGGCGGTGAGGCTGCGCTCAATCGGAGCGCAACAAGAGTGACGGCGCGGTGCGGGCCGCCCGGCGCGCCGGCAAGTAGCAGGCGGTCAGCGCCACCAGGCCGAGCACCGCGCTGACCGCGACCCAGGTGAGCGGGTCGGTGGCCGAAACGCCATAGAGGTGGCCGGCCAGGGCGCCGGTCAACCCAGCAGCGGCCACCAGCCCGAGGACCGTGCCGGCGGCCAGCAGCCGCAAGCCCTGCAGCAGGATGAGGCGGGTGACGCCGGCCGGCCGGTCACCGAGGGCCAGGCGGATGGCGAACTCGCGATTGCGCAGGCCGACAGAGTGGGAAATGACACCGTAGATGCCGAGACAGGCAAGGAGCAGAGCCAGGCCGCCGAATAGCGTCAGCAGCAGAAGGCTGAAGCGGAACGGCGCCGTCGCTTGCTCCACGTAGCTGCCGAAAGGCCGCAGCTCGGTGATCGGCAAGCGGCGATCGAGATCGGCGACGACCCGGCGAACCGACGCCGCCATCAGGGCCGGATCGCCTTCGCCGCGCACCACCCACCAGAAGCCTCCGCGGCCGCCGCTGGGGCGGTAGATCTGCGGGCGTACGTCCTGGGTCAAATCGTGGATCCGCGGATGGGCGATGACGCCAACGACCTCGGCAAAGGGGTCCTCGTTGCTGCTCGGCTCCACCTGCAGACGCTGGCCGATGGGGCTCTCGCCGCCAAAGGCGTGCCGCGCCAGGCTGACGTCGATAAGGATGCGCTGCGGCAGGTCGGGCTCCAAGTCATAGGCGGCGAAGGGTCGGCCGGCGACGAGCTGCATCCCCATGGCGGCAAAGTAACCCGGCCGCACGCTGCGGCCGTCGGCGGTGACCTGCTCCCAATTGCGCGCCGTCTCGGCGTCGAAGGCGTAGGGCTGCAGGCTCCCGCTACCGGTCAGCGGTAGCTGCGAGATCGCTCCGACCTCACGAACCCCGGGCAGGGCCCGAAGCCCCTCTTCGAGGCTGTCCCAAAACGCCTTGCGGTCTTCGCCTTCGGCGTAGAAAGCCCGCGGTAGATCGAGACGGAAGGTCAGCGCTCCGGCCGGCTCGAAGCCGGGTTGCACACGCTCGATGGCAACGAAGCTGCGGATCATCAGCCCGACGCCGATCAGTAGGACCAACGACAGAGACAGCTCTCCGACCACTAGCAGGGCACGCAAGCGACGGGCGTCGCGGCCGCCGGCCGTTCGGCCGCCCTCGCGCAGAGTGGCCGCCAGGTCGCGGACCACCACCTTGGCCGCCGGTGCCAGGCCGCTGACGATCGCCGTCAGCAGGGCGATACCCACGGTGAAGAGAACGACCCGGAGGTCGAGATGGACATCGTCCAGTCGCGGCAGGCTCGCCGGCTGCAGCCATCGCAGCAGGGCGAGGCCACCGCGCGCCAGGAGCAGGGCCAGAGCACCACCCAAGGTCGCCAGGAGCAGGCTCTCGGCCAGCAGGCGCCGGACGACCTGGGATCGATCGGCCCCCAGGGCGGCGCGAATGGCCAGCTCTCGGCGCCGGCCTGCGCCACGCATCAGGAGCAAGTTAGTGACATTGACACAGACGATCAACAGCAGGAAGCCGACCGCACCGAACAACGCCCACAGCGCCGGACCGGCCGCCTTCACCACATCGTGATGCAGGGGCACCGCACGGATGCGCAGGTTCGACGCCGCGTGCACCGCGTGCTCGGCGCGCAAATCGGCCGCAATGGCGGCCATCTCTTCCCCCGCCTGCTGCCAGGTGACGCCGTCCTTCAGCCGGCCGAAGACAGTGTAACCGGTGTAGTTGCGCGGCGGCAGGTCGCCTTCGTCGACCTGCATCGGCATCCACACATCGGAGTGCTTGAGGCCGAAGGCCTCCGGTGGCAGGTGCAGCCGAAAGCCCGCCGGCAAGATACCGACGACCTCGTGCTCGAAACCGTCGAGACGGATCGTCTGGCCCAACAGGGCCGCGTCACCGCCGTAGCGGCGCTGCCAGAGCTCGTGGCTGATCCATACCAGCTTGGGCCCTTGGTAGACATCCTCGCCGGGGACGAAGTGCCGGCCGCGCGCCGGATCGATACCGAGCAGCGGGAAGAAGTTGGCTGTCACCGCCGCGAGCTCGACTTTCTCCGGCTCTCCGTCGCCACTGAGCACCCCGTCGGCGCCGACGAAGCGGGCGGTGGTCGCGGCGGCGAAATCTTCGAACAGCACGCTCTTGCGTCGATAGTCGTGATAATCGAGCAAGTGGACCACCGGCAACGATTGAGCACCATCCCCGAGATCGCCCCAGATCATCGCCAGGCGCTCGGGGTCGGCATAGGGCAACGGGCGCAACAGGACGCCGTGCACGAGGGAAAAGATCGTCGTGTTGGCGGCCAGACCCAAACCGAGGGTGCCGACGACAACCGCCGTAAAACCGGGATGACGCCGCAGGGACCGCAGGGCGTCGCGAAGCTCCATGCGCCAGGTATCCATGGCCTTAGGGTACGGAATTCTCATCCCCGGGTTTGCCCCGGGAATGAGTCGTTCGGCAATTGCGGACGCTTCAGAGGCCGCCCCGAAGCCAAACTACGAGCAAGCCGGCGGTGCCCCGTCGTCCCCCGCCGTCCGGTTGTCGCAGCAAGTCGAAGCAAGCCCGGCAGTGACCGCGTCGGTCATTGCATTCGTGCACTGGGATGTGATGCTCGAGCCGTTGTCGTACAGGTAGCACTTGTCGATCTCGGTCGGGTTCAAATCGCCAGAGGCATCCTTTGTCGACCAGAAGCCGATCTCGAGGCAGCTGTCATTGGCGCGCAGCCGCATGGCGCCGTGGTGCCCACCACCATCGCCGGAGCCATGGACCGAGTAGAGGCTCTGGCCGTTGGCTTCGCCGATCTCGGGCGCCGCCTGACAAATCGGATCCAGGGATTCGCCACCGATCCCGTTGACGAAGTAGAGGTAGGGCGACGGGCTTCTCGAACGATCGAACTTGAAGCGCTCGTAGTAGTGTGAGTGCCCGGTGATGACGGTCGAGATCCCCATACCGGGATAGTCCCACTCCATGCCTTTGCAGGAGACGTGACCGTCGGAGTCGGTGGGATCTTCAGTGGTGAACGGCGAGTGGTGGAAGGAGGCGACGCGCCATTTGTCGGACGGGTTCTGCGCCACCGCGTAGCCCATCCAGGCGGCCTGGGCACAGTACTGCTGCTGGCAGGCGTTGAACGTCGAATAGTCCCCCGAGCAGGCGAGATCCACGTTGTAGCAGCCATCGTCGACCCCCGTGACGTTGGCCAGGCATTCGCTGTTGAGGGAGAAGAAGCGCACGCCTTCGATCTCGATATCGTAGAAGACATCGTTGCCCGAGCCCGGACAGCTGAAGTTCGTCATCGCACCGTTCGGCAGCAAGCTCGAGGGTAGCGACGCGGCGATGTCGGCCGCGTTGTCTGCCGTACAGACCGTGCTACCGCTCGGGTTCGAGGCCCAGGTGAAGTAGTCCAGGTAGTGCTGGAAGGGTGTGTTGTCGCTACCGTGCGTGTCGTGATTGCCGGGCGAAGGAAAGAAGCTCTTCCCACCGAAGGACTTGACCGCCGAATCGCACGAGCGCGAGCTCGTCTTGTGGGAGGAGTTACTGGTGCCGTAGCAGCTGTCGTCGATACCGGACTGACTCGGGCCATAGTCACCGTAATAAGCGCCGACCGTCGTCGGATAGCACTCGTGCCCCTGGTAGTCGTTGTCCCCCATGGTGATGACGAAGTCCGGGCAGAACGTCTGGTTGACCAACTGTGCCACATCCCACTCGTTACCGTTGGCCTTGCCGAAGTCGCCGACCGCGGCGAAGGTCACATCGTAAGTGGCACTCGAACAGGCGTCGACCGGATCGAGCGTCTGCGCCTGCGCTGCCTCGACCCGTGGCGTCGGTTCGACCACGGCCGTTTTCTCTTCCGCCGGCTGACAAGCGGTGCTGAGGGCGGCGACCAGGAGAACGGGACTTCCCAGCAGGTACGCGGAAGGGACTCTGTGGCTCATGTTTCTCTCCTCGAACGATAGGAAGGTTGTTGCCAGTCTCGAAGAGGAGCCACTCGACGAGGCTTCATTCCTCAGAAGCTGGCGACCTTTTCGATAACTCCTCAGTGGGATGACGCGCCAAGCTATCGCACCCTATAGGCTCTACAACTGCGCCATGTCCGCTTCGACCTTCTGCACCGCCGGGTGCTCGGCGCCCATAGCAGCGGACATCAGCTCGATCGCCCGCTGGTAGCTGGCGAGGGCCTCGTCCTGGCGACCGGCGTCGCGCAGGATGTTGCCCAGGGTGTGCAGGTAGTAACCGCGACTCGGATGGTCCTGACTGAGCCTTTCGTCGGCGATCGAGAGGGATTCACGCACGTAGGCCTCGGCGTCGGACAAGCGGCCCTCGGCGCGGCGCAGGTTGGCCAGGGCTTCGAGGGTCATGGCGGTAAAGGGGTGGCGCCGACCGAGCGAGCCTTCCTGGATCACCAGGCAGCGTTGCAGCATGCCCTCCGCTTCGTCGAACGCGCCGGCCAGGGTTTGGGTTTGCCCGAGAAGCCGCAGACCCCAGACCAGATTCGGATGATCCGGGCCCAGAACTTGCTCACGAATTTCGACCGAGCGCTGCAGGTACGCGATGCCCTCTTCGAAGCGCTCCAGCTGCAACATCGCCAGGCCAAGATTGTTCAGCGTCTGGGCCACGTCATCGGAGCCCGGACCGAGGAGCCGCTCGCGCACCTCGAGACATTTGCGCAACGCCGCGATCGCCTCGTCCTGGCGACCCAAGTCGAGGAGGAGGGTGCCGAGGTGGTTTAGACCGACGTGATACTCCCGCTCGTCGGTGGCACCCCCCGCTTCGAGCAGATCGATCGCTCGCTCCTGCCAGCTCACCGACTCCTCGAGCTCGCCCTGGTTGTGCAAGACGATCGCCAGGCGATTGATCGCTTCGGCCAACTCCGGGCTCTGCGACCCGACCCGTGCCTCGCTGATCTCGAGCAGCTCGCGTGCCCGCACCTCCGCCTCGTCGAAGCGCGCTTGCTCGGTGAGCGCCTGGGTCAGGTTGACTAGGCTTTCGGCCACTTCCGGCGCCTCGGCGCCCAGGTGCTGGCGGCGGATCTCGAGCGCCTCGACGACAAAAGGCTCGCCCTGGGCGGGCCGGCCGAGCGCGCCGTAGACCGAGCCCACGGTGTCGAGCAGCGCGGCGCGGGTCAGGGGCTCGAGCTCGACCTCGGCACGCACCTTCTCGGCGCCTCGATCGAGCATCTCACGGGCGGTGATCTGGTCGCCACGCCCTTGGCCGGGCTCGTTGATCTCGAACAGCTCGATCAGAAACTCCGACACCCGCTCCGCATTCTGCGCCTCGCGGCTGGCCCGTGCCGCTTCCTCGTTGGCACGCTGGGCCTCGCGATTGGCGCGCGCCGCCTCGCGGTTGGCACGCCGGGCCTCCGCCGTCCGCGCCACCAAGCCTCCCAACAGGCTGAGCACGACGAGCAGCGTCGCCGCGACCGCGGCGCGGTGGCGGCGCACCAGCTTGCCGAAGCGCTCGAGGCTGCGCGGCGGGCCGGCCTCGATCGGCAAGTCGTCTAAGTGGCGCAGCACATCGGCCTTGAGGGCGGACGCCGACGGGTAACGCCCTTCCTTGTCGCGCCGGATCGCCCGCGCCACGATCCAGGTCAGATCGCCGCCCAAGTCGCGCCGCAGCGCCGCCGGCGTCGTCCGCCGCTTTTGGGCAACGGCTTCCTGTCGCGCTCGGTCGAGTCGATCGAAACGCGCCACCATCGGCGGCGCATCTTCCTCCGCCACACGGCGCAAGAGTTGGATCAGCGACTCGTCGGCCGGCGGAAAAGGCAAGGTCCCGGCGAGCAGATCATAGAGCGTCAGACCCAGGGAGTAGACGTCGGTCCGCGTATCGTGATCCTGGCTGCCGGCGGCCGACTCCGGGCTCCAATAACCCGGCGTCCCCAGCATGCTGTGCTCGGTGCGGGTCAGCCCCCCGGCCAGGGGCTGATCGAGCGCTTTGGCGACCCCGAAGTCGATGATCTTGGGTGTCGGCCGGCCCTCGACCTCGGTGATCAAGATATTCGATGGTTTCAGATCCCGGTGGATGAGGCCCTTCTGATGCGCATGCTCGACCCCGTCGCAGACCTCGGCGAAGAGCTCCAGCCGCTGGCGCACCGTCAGCTGATGGATATCGCAAAAGCGGACGATGCCATCGCCCGCCACGCGCTCCATGACGAAGTAGGGCTCCCCCTCTTCGGTCGTCCCGGCATCGAAGACTTGGGCCACATAGGGGTGACTCATCCGCGCCAAGGCCTGCTGCTCGGCGGCAAATCGAAGGTGGTGCTCCTCCGAAGCCATCCTCGTGCGGATAATCTTGAGCGCTACACGCCGGCGCAGCGGCTCGTCTTGCTGCGCCAGGTACACCGTGCCCATGCCGCCCTGACCGAGGACGTCGAGAATCCGATAGGGGCCGATCTGATTCGGTGGCTCCGGCCGCACCCGCGGCACGCCGCCAGCTGACGAACCGCTGCCACCGCTGGCTCTGCCGTGCACCTCGGTCGGCGGCAGCGCCTCGGCCGGCTGTGCTTCGGGCGGCTGTGCTTCGG
>JBCCGX010000040.1:0-20596 GCA_039029035.1 Acidobacteriota bacterium
GCGGTGGGGGAGAACCTGGCCTACCTGATCTACACCTCGGGATCCACCGGCCGGCCCAAGGGCACCGAGCTGCGGCACGCCGGACTGCTCAACTTGATCACCTGGCACCAGGAGGTCTACCGGGTGGCGCCGGGCGACCGGGCGACGCTTCTGGCGTCGCCGGGGTTCGACGCCTCGGTGTGGGAGATCTGGCCCAACCTGACGGCCGGTGCCACGCTCCACATTCCGGCGTCTGCGACCGTCGCTTCGCCCCCCGATCTGCTGGCCTGGCTGGCGGCTCGGGGCATCACCCTGTCGTTTCTCCCGACACCGCTGGCGGAGGCCTTGCTGGCCGAGCCCCTGCCGCCGCGGCTATCCTTGCGGGCTCTTTTGACCGGGGGCGACAAGCTCCATCACAGCCCCGAGAGAGCCCTGCCCTTCGACCTGGTCAACCATTACGGGCCGACGGAGAGCACCGTGGTGACGAGCTGGACGCCGGTGGCACCCGGCGAGAGCTCGCCTCCCATCGGCCGGCCGTTGACCAATACCCGGGTCTACCTGCTCACTGCCGGTTTGCAGCCGGTACCGCTCGGTGTGCCGGGTGAATTGCACGTCGGGGGTCTCAGCCTGGCTCGCGGCTACCGCCGGCGCCGCGCCCTGACGGCCGAGAGATTCATCCCGGACCCGCTGAGCGACACGGCGGGCGGGCGGCTCTACAAGACCGGCGATCGGGTGCGCTACCAGGCCGACGGCCAGCTCGAGTTCCTGGGCCGCCTCGACCACCAGGTGAAGGTCCGAGGCTTTCGTATCGAGCTGGGAGAGATCGAGGCGGTGCTGGGCGCTCATCCTGCGGTTGACGAGGCCGTGGTGACCGTGCGGTCCCACGATCAGGATCGCCTGCTGGTGGCTTACGTCGTGGCGCGCCAGGGAGAGCTGCCGCCGCCCTCGGAGCTGAGGAGATTTCTGCGCGCGAGGCTCCCCGACTACATGGTTCCTGGGGCGTTCACCGCGCTGCCAGAGCTGCCGCTCTCGCCTTCGGGCAAGGTGGATCGGGCGGCGCTGCCGACCCCCGACGACACCCAGCGGCAGCAGCTGGCCGCCGGCTTCGAGCCCCCGCGCACACCGATGGAGGAGCGGCTGGCACTGCTCTGGGGCGAGGTGCTCACGCTCGACCGAGTGGGCGTCCGCGACAATTTCTTCGAGCTTGGCGGCCACTCCTTGCTAGCCACCCAGATGCTCTTCCGGCTGCGCGAGGATTTCGGAGTCGAGCTGCCGCTGCGCAGCTTGTTCGAAGGACCGACGGTGGCAGAGATGGTCCGCGCCATCGGGCGGCTGAGCCGCGAGGCTGGCGTCCGAAGCGAGCGCACCGCGCTGCCGAAGATCGAACCCGCTCCCGAGGAGCGGCACCTGCCCTTCCCCCTCACCGATATCCAGGAGGCCTACTGGATCGGCCGCAGCAGCGCCCTCGAGCTGGGCTCGGTCTCCTCCCATGCCTATTTGGAGCTCGACCTTCCGGGACTCGACGTCGAGCGGCTCAGCCGGGCCTTCAGGCGCCTGATCGATCACCACGACATGCTGCGCGCCGTCATCGAGCCCGATGGCCTACAGCGGATTTTGCCGCAAGTTCCACCGTACGAGATCGCGTTGTCGGACCTCACCGGAGAGGATCCCGACGCCGCCGAGAAGCAGCTATCCGCCGTGCGCGAGGCGATGTCGCATCAGGTACTGGCGAGTGACCGCTGGCCGCTGTTCGAGCTCCGCGCGTCGCGTCTCGATCGGCAACGCGTTCGCCTCCACATCAGCTTCGACGCTCTGATCTTCGACGCCTGGAGCCAACAGATCTTGGTGCGGCAGCTGAGCCAGCTCTACCGCGACCCGCAGCAGGAACTGCCGCCCCTGGAGCTTTCCTTCCGGGATTATGTGCTGGCGGAAGTTGCCCTGCGGGAGACCGAGATCTACCGGCGGGACTTGGAGTACTGGCACCGACGTCTGCGGGATCTGCCGCCTGCTCCCGAGCTGCCCCTGGCCAAAGATCCGGCGGCGGTTGAAAACCCCCGTTTCGGCCGCCGCCGCGGCCGCCTGCCGCGGGAGCAGTGGACCGTCCTCCGGCGCCGCGCCGCCCGCGCCGGCCTCACCCCTTCGGGGGTGTTCCTAGCGGCCTTCGCCGAGATCCTCGGCACCTGGAGCAAGAGTCCGCGTTTCACGATCAACGTGACGCTCTTCAACCGCCGGCCACTCCATCCCCAAGTGGACCAGATCATCGGCGATTTCACTTCCCTGACCCTGCTGGGTGTCGACGTCGGGCTCCCGGGAACGTTCAAGGATCACGCACGCCGCGTGCAGCAACAGCTGTGGGAAGACCTGGACCATCGACTGGTGAGCGCCGTTCAGGTGCTGCGAGAGCTGAGCCAGCGGCAGAGCGAGCGGCGGGCAGTGATGATGCCGGTGGTATTCACCAGCGCCCTGCACCAGGCGGCTGGGGAGGACGCCGCGCAGGACGCCAGCGAAGACGAGTCCGGCGAGAAGAAAGGAAACTTCGGCATCTCCCAGACTCCCCAGGTCTGGGTCGACTGCCAGATCACCGAGGCCGGCGGAAAGCTGATCTACGTCTGGGACGCGGTGGAGGAGCTGTTCCCCGCAGGGCTCCTGGACGCCATGTTCGACGCTTTTGGTGTCCTGGTGGCACAGCTGGCCGACGATGAGCAGAGCTGGCGCCAGCAAGCCCTGGAGCTCCTGCCCGCGGCGCAGCGCGAGCAGCGCGCGGCGGTCAACGCCACCGAAGCACCGCTGCCGCCGGGGCTGCTCCATGAGGGGTTCATGGATCAGGCGCGGCAACATCCGGCCCGGGTGGCCGTCATCGCGCCCGATCGCTCTGTGACCTACGGCGAGCTCCTTGCCGGCGCCTGCCGCCTGGGCCGGCAGGTCCGACAGGCGGGCGCGCAGCCCAACCGGCTGGTGGCGGTGATGATGGAGAAGGGCTGGGAGCAGGTGCTGGCGGTGCTGGGGATCCTGGAGTCGGGGGCGGCCTACCTGCCGATCGATCCGGCTCTGCCGCGGGAACGCCGAGAGACCCTGCTAGCGCACGGCGAAGTGGAGATCGTGCTCACCCAGCCGCCACTGGATGCGGAGCTGGAGTGGCCCGCGACGGTGCGGCGGATCCGGGTCGGGATGGAATTGCTGGAGGCTGCGCAAGAAGAGCCCCCGGAGAGGGTGCAGCGTCCGGAGGACCTGGCCTATGTGATCTTCACCTCCGGCTCTACGGGTCAGCCGAAGGGGGTGATGATTGATCACCGGGGCGCGCTCAACACGGTCGTCGACATCAACCAGCGCTTCGCGGTGGCGCCGGAAGATCGAGTGCTGGCACTGAGCAATCTGAACTTTGATCTCTCGGTGTACGACATTTTTGGTCCGCTGGCCGCCGGCGCGGCGGTGGTGGTGCCCGCGGCGTCGGCGCGTCGGGATCCGGAGCACTGGGCGGAGCTGATCGCGCGCCATCAGGTGACGATCTGGAATTCGGTGCCGGCTTTGATGGAGATGCTGGTGGAATCCGCCGCCGGCCGTTCGGACATCGACCTCTCGGCGCTGCGTCTGGTGATGATGAGCGGCGACTGGATCCCGACCACGTTGCCGCAACGGATCCGGGAGCTGGTGGGCAATGCGCAGATCATCAGCCTGGGCGGAGCGACCGAGGCGTCGATCTGGTCGATCTTGTTCCCGATCGCCGAGGTGCCGCGCGAGTGGCCGAGCATCCCCTACGGCAAGCCGATGCGGAATCAGAGCTTCCACGTGCTCGACGGCTCGCTGCGGCCGCGTCCGGTGTGGGTGCCGGGAGATCTCTACATCGGCGGCATCGGCCTGGCGCGCGGCTACTGGCGCGATCCGGAGAAGACCCGAGCGAGCTTCCTGCTGCATCCGCAGACCCGGAGTCCGCTCTATCGCACGGGGGATCTCGGACGCTACCTACCCGACGGCAACATCGAGTTTCTCGGCCGGGAGGACTTCCAGGTCAAGATCCGGGGTCACCGGATCGAGCTGGGAGAGATCGAGGCGGCGCTGCTCCGGATCGAAGAGGTGCGCTCGGCGGTTGTGGCGACGGTAGGACCGGAGCGCGGGTACCGGCAGCTAGTCGCCTACGTGGTTGCCGATAGGGAACCGTTCTCCGTGATCCATGATCCGTCTCTGGCGACGGCGCCGCTGGCCGCCGAGCCTCCGACCGGTGAGCTCGGAGCGGTCGAGTTCCGGCTCCGGGAGCCCGGATTGCGCCGCGATCCGGAGGACACACCGACCCTCCGGCTGTTCGTGCCCGAGCGCGACCGGCGCTTCCTGGCGCCGTTCGTGGTGCGCCGAAGCCATCGCGAGTTCTGTGCTCAGCCGCTTCCGTTGGAGAGCCTCGGCCGGGTCCTGGGAGCGATGACGGGCCGGGGTGGGCTCCGTCCCTATCCGTCGGCGGACGGCCGGTATACCGTCGAGATCCTGGTCTATGTCAAGCCCCAGCGCCTGGAGCATGTGGCGGCCGGGGTCTACCGCTGGCGGCCGAAACTCCACCGGCTCGAGCTGCTGTCAGCTGACGCCGAGCTCACGGCGGAAGCCTACGCGGAGCTCAACCGCCCGATCTTCGAGCAGGCCGCCCTGGCCGTATTCTTCATGGCGCGTCGTGAGGCGCTGGCGGTCTACGGCGAGCGGGCTCAGGAGCTGGCCTTGATCGAGGCGGGCGCCATGAGCCAGCTGCTGATGGAAGTCGCCCCGGCGGACGGCATCGGCTTCTGCCCGATCGGCGGTGTCAAGCTCGATGAGCTGGCCTCCGACTGCGGTCCGGATGGCTCGTATATCCTGCTTTACAGCCTGCTGGGTGGCGGCATCGCGGGCGCCAGCGCGGCGCCGGTGGCGGCGCCGCCGAAGGTCCTCGACGATGGAGGGATCGAGCTGATCAAGCCGGCGGTGGCGGAGGGCGTACTGCGCCGCTTCGATGAGTCGCTCCTGCGCCGCGAGATGCGTGACGGGCCGATCTCCCACGAGGCCTTCGGTAAGCTCCTGGGCTGTTTGCACCAGGTATCTCTGGCTGAGTTCCCCTTTCCCAAGTACCGCTACCCCTCGGCCGGCAACCTCTACCCGGTGCAGACCTACGTGGTTGTCGGTCCCGGCCGGGTGGCGGACGTGGACGCGGGGGTCTACTACTACCACCCGAAGGCGCACCGGCTGGTGCAGCTGAAGGCAGGGTCACAGATCGGTGCTGAGGACCCAGCCTTCTCGCTTTTCCTGGTCGGCAAGCTGAGCGCCATCGCACCGCTCTACGGCGACCTGGCGCGGCCGTTCTGCCAGCTCGAAGCCGGTTCCATGAGCCAGCTGCTGAGGACCGCGGGGGCAGAGCTCGATCTCGGCCTGCGCTCGGCGCGACGCGATCTAGGCGAGCGGCTGTTGGACCTGCTGGAGCTGGACGAGGATCACGTCCTGCTGCTCGGCTTGCAGGGGGCACCAGTGGCCGCCGAGCGACTCGCCGCCGAGCCGGTCGAGGGCGCGGTGCTCGACGGCCTGGTCTCCGGCACCCTGGCTGCGGCGGCTACGGGCGACCTCATCGCCCGCCTGCGCACCCGGCTGGAGCAGACGCTGCCCGAATACATGGTGCCGTCTGCCTTCATCCCCCTCGACGAGCTGCCGTTGACCCCTAACGGCAAGGTGGATCGCAAGGCCTTGCCAGAGCCTGACAACCTTGCAGACGGCGCTGCTCAGACCGCTTATGTCGCCCCCCGCAATGAGACCGAGCGGACGATCGCGGGGCTGTGGCAGGAGGTGATCGGCGGCGGCGCCCGCCGCGATGTCGTACCCGGCGATGGCACCCCCGGGCGCCATCGGGTGGGGATCCACGACGACTTCTTCGAGCTCGGGGGGCATTCGCTGCACGCTGTGCAGCTGGCAAACAAGCTGCGGGCCACATTCGAGGTGGAGCTGCCTCTCGACGTGCTGTTCACGGCCTCGACGGTCGCCGAGCTGGCCGAGACCGTAGTGCGAAGTCTCAGCGACGAGGTCGATGAGACGGAGCTCGCCGCGGCTCTGGCCGAGCTCGAGGGGTTGTCCGACCAGGAAATGGAGGTCCTGGTGGGCGAAGATGGAGACTCCGATGTCTGAGCTCAACAGCCGGATCAAAGATCTTCCGCCGGAGAAACTGCGGCTTCTGGCCAAGCGGCTCAAGCAGAGCAAGCTCGCGGCCGAATCGGGACCCTCGCGGCCGCCCCTGGTCCCGGTAGCGGCAGACGGGAATCCACCCCTTACCTTCCAGCAGCTTCGCCTCTGGTTCCTCGACCAGCTGGAGCCACAGAACCCTTTCTACAACAGCCCGGCGGCGCTGCGCCTCGAAGGTCCGCTCGACTTGGCCGTGCTCAAGGCCGCCGTCGATGAGGAGGTGCGCCGGCAAGCCATCCTGCGGACGACCTTCTCGCCCTCGTCCGGCGAAGAGCCGGTGCAGATCATCGCTCCTTCCGTGTCGCTGCCCCTGCCGGTGATCTCCCTCGAGCGGCTGCCGCCCACGGAGCGCCTCCAGCAGGCCCACCGGCTAGCCGCCGAGGTCGCCCGCCGGCCGTTCGACCTGGCGCAGGGGCCTCTTCTGAGGATCACCGTCCTGTCCCTGGGCACCGGTACAGCGGATCGCGGTACGCCGAACCGTCACGAACACTGGCTACTCTTGACCATTCACCACATCCTCGCCGATGCCTGGTCGATGCGGATTCTGTTGCAGGAGCTGGCTCAGCTCTACCAGGCCTTCGCCCGCGGGGAGCGGTCGCCGCTCGGCGAGCTCGCCGTGCAGTACGCGGATTTCGCACGCTGGCAGCGGAGCTGGCTGGCGGCAGGCCGCACCCCCGGCGAGGTGCTGGCGCAGCAGCTCGCCTACTGGAAAGAGCGGCTCGCGGACTGCCCGCCGCTGCTGGAGCTGCCCGCCGACCGGCCGCGGCCGGCGGTGCAGACCTACCGCGGCGCGATCGAGGAAGTGACCGTCCCGAAGACATTGCGCGATCGCCTTCTGGCGTACGGCCGCCCGCGGCGCGCGACGCTTTTCGTGACTCTGCTGGCAGCCGTCAAGATCTTGCTTTACCGCACCACCGACCGAGGCGACCTGCCGGTGGGCGCGACGATCGCCGGCCGCGACCAACCCGAAGTCGAGCCGCTCGTCGGCTTCTTCGCCAACACTCTGGTGCTGCGCAGCAAGCTGTCAGCAGAGATGTCTTCAGATGGCTTGTTGGCGCAGGTGCGGGAGGTGGTTGCGGGCGCTTTCAGGCATCAGGATCTGCCGTTCGACCGGTTGGTGGAGGAGCTGCAACCCGAACGCACGTTGAGCTACTCGCCGATCTTCCAGGTGGCCCTCTCGATGCTCAATGTTCCGCCCGCACAGCTAGCGGCCCCGACCTCCGGCGGCACGACCTTGAGCCCGCTCGAGCTCGACAGCGGCATCTCGCACTTTGATCTGACGCTCTACGCGGCCGAAGCCACGCACGGGCTTTCGATAAGCCTGGAATACAGTACCGATCTCTTCGATCGCACCACCATCCTACGCCTCTGGGGCCACCTGGAGAACCTGCTCCGGGCGATCGTAGAGTCGCCCGAGCGGCGGCTCTCGGAGCTCGACCTGCTCACCGCCGGCGAACGCCACCAGCTCCTCGCGGCTTGGAATGACACCCGTTCGGACTATCCGCGGACGAGCTCGATCCACCAGTTGTTCGAGGACTGGGCGGCGCGCACCCCCGACGCGGTCGCGGTGGTGTCTGAGCCGGATGAACAGCTGACCTACCGGGAGCTGAACCGCCGCGCCAATCAGCTGGCGCATCACCTCCGGGGCCTGGGGGTGGATGCGGAGGTCGCGGTCGGGATCTGCCTCGAGCGGTCCGTAGAAATGGTGTTGGCCAGCCTCGCGATCCTCAAGGCGGGCGGCGCCTACGTCCCGTTCGATCCCGGTTACCCGCCGGAGCGTCTGAGTTTCATGCTCGCCGACACCGCCACGCCGGTGCTCGTGATCCGGCAAGAGTGGCTCGACGCGTTGTCCGATCCCCTGCCGGTCGCCGGCACCCGGATGGTCTGTGTCGACTCCGGCTGGCCGGAGATCGCGACGCGACCGGAAGATAATCCTGCAGGCCGAGCCGGCCCCGATCACCTGGCCTACGCGATGTACACCTCGGGTTCCACCGGCCGACCGAAGGGGACCGTGATCGCGCACCGCAGCGTGATTCGGTTGGTGAGAGAGACGCACTTTGCCGACTTCAGCCCCGACCAGGTTTTTCTGCAGTTTGCACCGATCTCCTTCGATGCCGCGACGCTGGAGATCTGGGGACCGCTTTTGAACGGCGGCCGGTTGGTGGTGTGTCCGCCCTATCAGATCGCCCTCGAGGAGTTGGGACGGCTGGTGGAACGTCACCGGGTGAGCACCCTGTGGCTGACGGCGGGTCTGTTTCATCAGATGGTGGAGGACCATCTCGCGAGCTTGTGGCAGGTGCGGCAGCTGCTGGCCGGCGGCGACGTGCTGTCAGCGGCGCACGTCCGGAAAGCGCTCACGGAGCTGTCGGAGGGCCGGAACCCCGGCTGTACGTTGATCAACGGCTACGGTCCGACGGAGAACACGACCTTCACCTGCTGCCATGGAATGACCGATCCCCACGCGGTAGGAACTTCGGTTGCGATCGGGCGTCCCATCGCAAACACTCGGACCCATCTTCTCGATTGCCGCCTGCAGCCGGTTGCGGTCGGCGTCGTGGGCCAGTTGTGCATCGCCGGCGACGGCCTGACCCGTTGCTACCTCAACCGGCCCGCGCTGACGGCAGCGACCTTGATCCCCAATCCGTGCACTCGCCAGCCGGGGGAGCGTCTCTACCAGACCGGTGATCTGGCGCGCTACCGGCCCGACGGCACCATCGAGTTCCTCGGCCGCTTCGACCGCCAGGTCAAAGTGCGGGGTTTCCGTATCGAGCTCGCAGAGATCGAGGTGGTGCTGGGCGACCATCCGGCGGTTCACGAGGCCGTGGTGATGGTGGAGTCCCACGGTGAGGATCGACGGCTGGTGGCTTACGCCGTGCCGCGGCAGGGACAATTGCCACCGAGCGCGAAGCTGAGGGATTTTCTGCGCACGAAGCTCCCCGACTACATGGTGCCGACGATTTTTGTCGCGCTCGAAGCCCTGCCGTTGACCCCCAACGGCAAAGTCGATCGGGCTGCCTTGGCCCGGGTGGCTCTGCCGGAGCCGGAGCCGCGCCGGATGGACTTCCAGGGGGTGGTGCCGCGCACGCCGGTAGAGGAGGTGCTGGCTGGAATCTGGCGCGACTTGCTCGCCGGCGTCGAGCAAGTCGGTGTCACCGACAGCTTCTTTGAGCTGGGCGGGCACTCACTGCTCGCGACTCAGATGATTTCACGCGTACGCAAGGCCCTGGGGGTAGAGCTCTCGCTGAGGCGTCTGTTCGAGACGCCGACGATCGAGGCGCTAGCCCTGCAGGTGATGCAAGCGCGGGCCGCGGGTCGGATCGCGCAGGCACCGCCGATCCGAGCCGCAACGCGGCAGGGAGACTCCGCACCCCTGTCCTTCGCCCAAGAGCGGCTGTGGTTTCTGGCCCGCCTCGAGCCGGACATCCCGAGCTATAACATTCCAGCAGCGGTACGCTTTCGGGGTAACCTCGACCTCGCCGCCCTGCGCGCCGGCCTGGCCGCCGTCGTGCACCGCCACGAGGCGCTGCGGTCGGTCGTACAAAGCGTCGAAGGGAAACCGGTGCAGGTGATTCTGCCGGCACCGGCCTTCGCTCGGCTCAGGCCGTTGGCTCCGCTGGTGGATCTCAGCGCTCTGCACCGTGAGCAGCGCGAAAGCCGCTTGCTGCATCTGGCTGCCGAGGAGGCCCGGCGTCCCTTCGACCTCGCCGCCGGTCCGCTGCTGCGGGTAACCGTGCTGGCGCTGGCACCGGAGGAGCATGTGGTGCTGTTGACCAAGCATCACATCATCTCCGACGGTTGGTCAGTCGGTGTTCTGATCCGCGAGCTGATGGCTCTCTACCGGGCCTTCACGGGCGGCAAGCCGCCAGCGGAGGCGGCGCTCCCGGAGCTGACAGTCCAGTACGCCGATTTTGCCCGCTGGCAACGCGGCTGGCTCAGCGGCCGGGTCCTGGAACAACAACTGGAGTACTGGCGCCGGCAGCTGGACGGTATCGCCGTTTTGGAGCTGCCCACCGATCGGCCGCGGCCGTCCCAGGTGAGCCCGCGCGGTGCCCTGCTGCCAGTGGTGGTGCCGAGGGAAACGTCGGAGGGGCTCAATCGGCTGGCCAGCGGCGAGGGCGCGACCCTGTTCATGACCTTGCACGCGGCTTTCACCGTGCTGCTCTCCCGGATCACGGACCAGTGCGACGTGGCGGTGGGTACGCCGATCGCCAATCGCAACCGGCTGGAGGTGGAGAGCCTGATCGGCTTCTTCGTCAACACCCTGGTGCTGCGCCTCGACCTCGGGGACGGAACACTGACGTTTTGCCAGCTATTGTCGCAGGCGCGAGAAGCGACCCTGGGAGCCTACGACCACCAGGACATGCCGTTCGAAAAGCTGGTGCGGGAGATCCAGCCAGAGCGAAACCTGGCGACGCAGCCGCTTTTCCAGGTGATGTTCTCGCTGGAGAACATGCCTTTTGAGACGCTGGAGCTGCAGGGCCTCCACCTCGAGCCGCTGGCGGTCGAAAGCGGCACCGCGATGTTCGACCTCACCCTGAGCTTTACGGAAACCGCGTCGGGGCTTCGCGGTACCGTGGAATACAGTCGGGACCTGTTCGACGTCACCACGGTCCGGCGGCTGGTGACCCATCTCACCAACCTGCTTGCCGGCGTGGTGACCGATGCCGAGCAGCGGCTCTGCGAGCTGCCGCTGTTGAGCCCGGGGCAGCGCCATCAGCTGATCACGGAGTGGAACACTCACTCACGGGTCCCCCTCCGAGGGAATCACTCACTTGTCCCCCTCCGGGGGAACCGCCGCTCGGGCGAGCCCGGGGGCTTCGGGCAGCGGTTCGAAGAGCAGGCGGCGCGTACCCCCGCCGCGGTGGCGGTGGTCGCTGGACAGGAGCAGCTGAGCTACCGGGAGTTGAACCGCCGGGCCAATCGGCTGGCGCACCACCTCCGGGGTCTGGGCGTCGGCCGGAGCACGGAGACGGTGGTGGGGATCTGCCTCGAGCGCAAACCGGAGCTGTTGGTCGCCATCCTCGCGGTGTTCAAGGCAGGCGGCGTCTACCTGCCCCTGGACCCTTCCTATCCCCGGCAGCGCCTCCGCTTGATGCTCGACGATGCCGGGGTGGCGGTGCTGGTGAGCCGGCGGACCCTGGCCGATTTTCCTCGCGGCAGCACGGTCCGTCTCGACTCCGATCGCGCGCTGATCGCCCGGCAGAGCGCCGAGAACCCGCCGCTCGCTGCCCGGCCAGGCCAAGCCGCTTACGTGATCTACACCTCCGGCTCGACAGGGCAGCCCAAGGGGGTGGTGGTGGCGCACCGGTCCCTCGCCTGGTATGTGAACGCCGCCGTCGAGCTCTTTGAGCTGGCGCCTGGGGACCGTGTGCTCCAGTTCACCTCCATCAGTTTCGATGTCAGCATCGAGGAGATCTTCTGCTGTCTGGCCGGGGGCGCCACCCTGGTGCAGCGCAACGACGCCATGGGGGCCTCGGTGACGGAGTTCTTCCACCGTTGCCGGCAGTGGTCCATCACTTTCGCCACGCTGCCTGCCGTCTTCTGGCACGAGATGGTCGTCGGCCTGCAGGCCGACCCTACGGCTTTGCCGCCTTCGCTGCGCCTGGTAGTGGTCGGCGGCCAGCGGGTGGAGCCCGAGCGGGTGGCCGACTGGCGGCGTTCGGTGGACAGAAGCACTCGTTTGATGAACGCCTACGGTCCGACCGAGGCGACCGTAACGGCCACCCTCCAGGAGCTCACCGGGGAAGTGACCTCCAGGGCGGGCGATGCTTCGATCGGCCGCCCGTTGCCGAGCGTTCGGGTTCAAGTCTGCGATCGTCGCCTGCGAACGGCTCCGTTCGGGGTGCCGGGCGAGCTTGTCCTCGGCGGAGAAGGGGTGGCCCGAGGCTACCTCGGCCATCCCGCGGCCAGCGCCGAAGTCTTCGTCCCCGATCCCTGGGCCCCGGGGGCGGGAGGCCGCCTTTACCGCACCGGCGACCGGATACGGTTCCGGGCCGGCGGCGAGCTCGAGTTCCTGGGCCGCATCGATGACCAGGTCAAGGTACGTGGCTTCCGCGTCGAGCCTGGCGAGATCGAGGCCGTGCTCGTCCAACATCCTCAGGTGCGCTCGGCGGCGGTGGTGGCGCGCGGGGACCGACTTGCAGCCTATGTGGTCTCCGCCGACAGTGCGTCCGAGACGGCGGCGCTGCGCGAATTCCTCCGTCAACGCCTGCCCCCCTACATGGTGCCTGGGGTGTTCTCGGTGCTGCCGGAGCTGCCCGTGACGTCCTCCGGCAAGGTGGACCGGGCGGCCCTGCCGGATCCCGAGAGGGTCCGGCCGCAGCTCGGGCAGGAGTTCGAAGCGGCGCGCACGCCGATGGAAGCGAGGCTGGCGTCGCTGTGGGCCGAAGTGCTCGGGATCGACCGGGTTGGGATCCACGACAATTTTTTCGACCTCGGCGGCCACTCCCTGTTGCTGGCCCAGCTGCATGGCCGGGTCCAGGCGCAGCTGGCCCCGGGCCTCGCCCTGGTGAAGCTGTTTCAGTATCCGACCGTCGCCACCCTGGCCGAGTACCTGAGATCGGGAGAGGGTGGCCGGCTGGTCGACGACGCCGGACGGGTGCGAGCGCGAAAGCGCCGCAACGTGCGTCACGCCAAGACCGGAGAGGTGGCGATCCTAGCCATGGCTGGCCGCTTCCCGGGCGCTCCGGACCTCTCCGGCTTCTGGAGCAACCTGCGCGACGGGGTGGAATCGATCTCCTTTTTTTCCCGCGAGGAGCTGGTGGCGGCGGGTGTCGATCCGGCGATTCTCGAGGACCCGGACTATGTGCCGGCCTGCGGGGTGCTGGAAGGGGCCAGTCTCTTCGATGCGTCCTTGTTCAACATCTCGCCGCGGGCAGCCGCGGGCATGGATCCCCAGCACCGCTTGTTCCTGGAAAGCGCCTGGCAGGCATTGGAGGAGGCCGGTTACGGTGGCTCCGGGCAGCGCGAAGCCGTAGGGGTGTTTGCCGGCTCGAGCGCCAGTACCTACATGCTCCACGCCCTCAACCACTCACCGGCGGCGGAGACCCTTCAAACTCTGCTTGCCAACGACAAGGACTACCTCGCCACCCGGGTGTCCTACCAGCTGAACTTGAAAGGTCCCAGCTTCACCGTCCAGACTGCTTGCTCGACCTCCTTGGTGGCGGTCCACGTGGCCTGCCAGAGTCTGTTGGCCGGGGAGTGCGACCTGGCCCTGGCCGGGGGAGTCTCGGTCACCGTGCCCTTGAAGAGCGGTTACCGCTACCAGGAGGAAGGCATCCTCTCTCCCGACGGTCACTGCCGGGTCTTCGACGCCAAGGGCCGGGGCACAGTTCCTGGCAACGGGGTGGGCGTCGTCGTGCTCAAGCGATCGGACGAGGCGGTGGCCGCCGGCGATCCGATCCTGGCGGTGATCAAGGCCTCCGCGATCAACAACGACGGCGCGGTCAAGGTCGGTTACACGGCGCCCAGCGTCGAGGGCCAGACGGCGGTGTTGAGCGAGGCCTTGGAGCTCAGTGGGGTGGCGCCCGAGACCGTCGGCTATATCGAGGCCCACGGCACCGGCACCCGGCTCGGCGATCCCATCGAGATGGCGGCCCTGAGCCAGGCCTACGGCACGTCGCCCGGCAAGGGTACCTGCGCGATCGGTTCGCTCAAGAGCAACCTCGGACACCTCGATGCCGCCGCCGGCGTCGCGGGTTTGATCAAGACGGTGCTTTCCCTGCGTCATCGGCAGATCCCGCCCAGCCTGCACTTCGAGCAGCCCAATCCCGAGATCGATTTTGCCGGCGGTTCTTTCTACGTCAACACCGAGCTCCGGGACTGGCCGTCGGCGGAGGCCGCGCGGCGCGCGGCGGTCAGCTCCTTCGGCCTCGGGGGAACCAACGCCCACCTGGTGCTGGAAGAAGCGCCGGTGCCCCAGGCCTCGGATCCTGCCGAGCCCTGGCAGCTGTTGGTGCTCTCAGCCCGTACCGAGACGGCCCTCGAGCGGGCGTCGGCGAACCTGGCCGGGCACCTGCGCCGCCACCCCGGGCTCAACCCGGCAGATGTGGCTTGCACCTTGCAAATGGGCCGACAAGCCTTCGAGCACCGGCGGGCGGTGGTGTGTCACGATCTGGCAGAAGCGGCCGAAGCCCTGGCAGGCGAAGATCCGAGACAGGTACTGAGCGGCGTCGCCGAGTCCGCACCGCCGACAGTGGTCTTCCTGTTCCCCGGCCAGGGTTCCCAAAAGATCGACATGGGCCGGGAGCTCTACGAGACGGCGGCGACATTCCGTCGCCAGGTGGACCGCTGCTGCGACCTTTTGGAGTCTCACCTGGGGCTCGATCTGCGGCGGTTGCTCTATCCCACGGCCGGGCAAGCCGAGGCGGCAGCACAGCAGCTGCGACAGACCGCTTTCGCCCAGCCGGCGCTGTTTGCCATCGAGTACGCCCTGGCACGGCAGTGGCTGGCCTGGGGGGTGCGGCCCGAGGGCATGGTCGGCCACAGCATCGGTGAGCTCGTCGCCGCCTGTCTGGCGGAAGTTTTTTCTCTAGAGGACGCGTTGGCTCTGGTGGCGGTCCGCGGACGGCTGATGCAGAGCCTGCCGGCCGGCGCCATGTTGAGCGTCGCCCAATCGCCTGAAGCCTTGGGCCCCCTGCTCGGCGATGGGTTGTCGGTGGCGGCGATCAACGGGCCGCGGCGCTGCGTGGTGTCGGGCAGCGGGACAGCGATCGAAGCTCTGCGGTCGCGGCTGTCCGAGAGCGGGGTAGCGGCGCGTCGGCTCGACACTTCCCACGCCTTCCATTCGCCGAGGGTGGAGCCGATCCTGGAGTCCTTTCGATGGGAGCTTTCGAAAGTCGAGCTCAAAGAACCCAGGCTGCCTTTCCTGTCGAACGTGACAGGACGCTGGATCCGGGCTGCCGAGGCGACGGATCCCGACTATTGGGTGCGCCACCTGCGGCAGCCTGTGCAGTTCTCCCACGCCCTGGAAGAGCTGTTCGCGGGGCCGCGGCGGTTGCTCCTGGAGGTGGGGCCCGGCCAGGCCCTGAGTACCCTGGCGAGACGCCATCCGGCGGCTTCCGCCGACCGGGTGGTGCTGAGCTCGATGCGATCTTCCCCGCGAGCGAAACAGGTTGGCGTCGGCGGCTCGGATCAGGCGTTTCTCCTGACCACCCTGGGGCGCCTGTGGCTTGCGGGGTGCGAGGTCGACTGGCCGGCGCTCTACGACGGCCAGCGGCGGCACCGGCTGGCGTTGCCCTCCTATCCCTTCGAGCGCCAGCGCTACTGGATCGAGCCGGCGGCGATGCCGGCCCGGCAGGCGGGGAAGCGGGACCTCGCCGATTGGTTCTACGCTCCGGTGTGGAAGCTCTCAGCACCGCTCCCCACACTCCGCAAGGCTGATCCTGAGGCCCTCTACGTCCTATTCGCGGAGCGCTCCGGTCTGGCGGCAAAAGTCGCCGGACGGCTCGTACGGGCCGGCGCGACGGTGGTGACGGTGCGGCCGGGCGGGAGCTTCGGCAGAATCGAAGACGGACTCTATGAGATCGATCCCGAGCAGCGCCGGGACTACCAGGCCCTGCTCACGGAGCTGGTCGAACGCCACGGTAACCCCCGTTGGATCGGCCACTTCTGGAGCCTTGCGCCAACCGACGAGGGATTCGAGGCGGCCCAAGTCCATGGCCTCGACAGCCTGGTCTCCCTGACCCGGGCGCTGGCGGCCACCGGCGTGACCGATCGGGTCGGCATCACTGTGGTCTCGGACGGCGTACAGAGCGTTGACGGACGGGAAACGCTGAAGCCCGAGAAGGCGACGGTTCTGGGGCCACTGCGGGTGATTCCCCAGGAGTACGGCAACCTCTCGTGTCGCGCGGTCGATGTCGACCTGCCGGAGTCTGCAAGCCGGCGGGAAGAGGAGCTCGCCGATCAGTTGGCGGCGGAGCTGGTGGCGCAGACCGGCGAGTTGGCGATCGCCTACCGCCGCGGCGGCCGTTGGATCCAGAGCTTCGAGACGGTTCGGTGGCCGGGCGAGGCCGGCGAATCGCGGCGCTTGCGGCGCCACGGCGTCTACCTCCTGACCGGCGGCCTGGGCCGCATCGGCCTGACCCTCGCCGAGCATCTGGGGCAAACGCTGGCGGCACGGCTGATCCTTCTCGGCAGCTCGCCGTTCCCGGAGCGGCAAGAGTGGCCCGAATGGCTAGAAAGCCACGGCGAAGAGGACCCCACAAGCCGCAAGATCATCCGTTTGCAAGCCCTCGAAGAAGCGGGGGCGGAGGTTCTGGTGCTGCGGGCCGACGTGGCGGATCAGCGTCAGATGGAGACCGCGATTTGGCGCGCCCAGGAGCGCTTCGGCGAGATCCACGGCGTCGTCCATCTGGCAGCCAGTGTCGACCAGGCACTAGCGCCGATCGAGGAGACCGATGCCGAGACTTGCCGGCGGCAGCTGCGGCCCAAAGCCCACGGGGTCGAGGTTCTGGAACAGGTCCTGGGCGGGCTGGAGCTCGATTTCTGTGTTCTGTTCTCTTCCTTGTCGTCGATCCTGGGTGGGCTGGGATTCGCCGCCTACGCGGCGGCCAACGCCTTCCTGGACGCTTTTGCTCACCGCCACAACCGTCGGCACCCGCTACCCTGGTCGAGCATCGATTGGGACGGTTGGCAATTCGACGGCCCGTCAACCGACGCTTCTTTCGGCCGCGACACGGCGCGCCTGGCGATGGCACCCGGCGAGGCGGTGGCGGCCTTCCGGCGCGTGCTCGAGCTCAGCGGCAGTCCGCAGATCGCGGTTTCGACCGGCGATCTGACCGAACGGATCGAGACCTGGGTCACCGCCCGCCCGGCCGCCGACGAAAAGTCCGACGGTCGGCTGAGGACCCAACAGGGTACGCGGCCGCAGCTGAGCAGCGTCTATGTGGCACCGAGCGGTGAGATCCAGCAGACGGTGGCCGAGATCTGGCACGACGTCTTGGGGATAGAAGAGGTCGGGATCCACGACAACTTCTTCGAGCTGGGGGGCGATTCTCTGATGGGCATCCAACTGATCTCGAGACTGCGCCGGGCCTTTCAGGTGCAACTCTCCCTGCGACGGTTGTTCGAAGCGCCCACCATCGCCGATTTCGAAGCGCTGGTGTCCGCCGAGGGCGCTGCCCGGCCGCCGGAACAAGAGGCGTTGGACGGCATCCTGAGTGAGATCGAGGGACTTTCCGACGAGCAGCTCGAGGAGGAGCTCGCCGCTCCCGCACCGGGTGAGGAGGCCTAGCCCGTGAAAACGCTGTCGACCCGGCTCGCTTCCCTTTCCCCCAAGCAGCGGGCGTTGTTGGAACGCCGGCTCAAGGAGCGCGGCGTGACGGCCTCGGATCTGCCGATCCCGCCGCGTGTCGAGCCGAGGTCGACGTTCCCCCTTACCTTCGCCCAGGAACGGCTGTGGTTTCTGTTCCGGATGGATCCCGCCGATCCGGCCTATAACCTGGCGACCGGCGACCGTCTGTGTGGCGTCCTCGACGTATCGGCCCTGCTGCGCGCATTCGACGAGATCGTGCGCCGCCACGAATCCCTGCGCACCCGTTTCCCGGACGTCGACGGCAAGCCGATCCAGCTGGTGGGCTCGCGGATGGGCCTCGAGATTCCGCATCTCGATCTGGGGCGCCTCGGAGAGAACCATCGCCATGCCGAGACCCGGCGGCTGAGCAGAGAGCAGAACCAACGGCCTTTCGATCTGGCCCGTGGTCCCTTGTTGCGTTGCACTCTCTTCCGGCTGGCGGCGGACGATCACGTACTCGCCTTCACCATGCACCACATCATCTCCGACGGCGTGTCGATCGACGTCCTGCTGCGGGAGGTTTCGGCCCTCTACCACGCCTTCTCGCGGCGGCGACCCTCACCTCTCGCAAAGCTGCCGATTCAGTACGGAGATTTCGCCGTGTGGCAGTGGCAGCAGCTGACAGTGGAGCAGCTGGACGAGCAGCTGGCCTACTGGCGCGAGCGGCTGGCGGACTTGCCGCCCGTTCTGGAGCTGCCTGCCGACCGGCCGCGGCCAGCCGTCGGATCCTTCCGCGGCGGCAGCGTGGCAGTGGCTCTCCCGCGTCCGCTGACGTCGGTCCTCAGGGCCCTGGCGCGGCGCCAGGGGGCGACGCTGTTCGTGACCTTGCTGGCGGCGTTCAAGCTCCTCCTCGGGCGCATCACAGGCCAGCAGGACCTGGCCGTCGGCATCCCCGTGTCCGGCCGCGACCGGTTGGAGACCGAAGGATTGATCGGCTTCTTCATCAATACGCTGGTGCTGCGCAGCGATCACTCCGACAACCCGGGATGGCTCGAATTACTAGCCCGCGTGCACCGCCTGGTCCTCGACGCCCACGACCATCAGGATCTGCCATTCGCCCGGCTGGTGGAAGAGCTCCGCCCTCCGCGCAGCCTCTCCTACACGCCGATTTTTCAGGTGATGTTCACCCTGCTGCCGGCACAGACACAGCCTCAGCGCACCGGCGACTCGCCGGGCCTGTCGCTCGCCCCGTATGGCAGCGAGCTGGGCGCTGCGACCCACGACCTGAGCCTTAGTCTGGAGGACGCGGGCGCCGAGATCCGGGGGCAGCTGTCCTACAATACCGACCTTTTCGATCACACCACCGTGGCGCGAATCGCAGGTCATCTGCAGGTCTTGCTGCGAGCGGTGACGGACGAGTCAGCCACGGGCCGACTGTCGGATCTGCCGATGCTGTCGCCGCCGGAGCAGCAGGTGCTGCTGCGGGAGTGGAACGCCCCGGCATCCGTGTCTCCGACCGGGACCCTGCTGGAGATGTTCGCAGCCCAGGTGGATCGCACCCCCGATGCCGTGGCGGTGGCCTGCGGACCGCTGCGGCTCACCTACCAAGAGCTCGACCACCGGGCGAACCGGCTGGCCCATGCGCTGCGCGGCCGCGGGGTCGCGCCCGAGGTGGTGGTGGGGGTGCTGCTGGAGCGCTCGCCGGAGCTGGTGATCGCGGTTCTGGCGGTGCTCGAGGCAGGCGGCGCCTACCTGCCGCTGGACCCGGCCCAGCCGGCGGAGCGCCTGGCTTTCATGATTGACGACGCCAGGGTCCCGATCCTGCTCACTGAGCCGCCGCTGTCCCAGGAGCTGCGGTTGGAGAGCTCGCCGGCCGTGATCGGTCTCGACGGCACCGGCTCCCTGGCGGCCGGCAGCGAGGAGATTCCCTCGTTGCCCCCCCTCCGAGGGAACCCGGCGCTTGTCCCCCTCCGGGGGAACCCGGCGCTTGTCCCCCTCCGGGGGAACCCGGCGCTTGTCCCCCTCCGGGGGAACCTGGCGGGCGGAGCCGAGGGGGAGAATCTGGCCTACCTGATCTACACCTCGGGATCCACCGGCCGGCCCAAGGGCACCGAGCTGCGGCACGCCGGACTGCTCAACTTGATCACCTGGCACCAGGAGATCTACCGGGTGGCGCCGGGCGACCGGGCGACGCTTGTGGCGTCGCCGGGTTTCGACGCCTCGGTGTGGGAGATCTGGCCCAACCTGACGGCCGGTGCCACGCTCCACATTCCGGCGCCTGCGACCGTCGCTTCGCCCCCCGATCTGCTGGCCTGGCTGGCGGCTGAAGGCATCACCCTGTCGTTTCTCCCGACACCGCTGGCGGAGGCCTTGTTGGCCGAGCCTCTGCCGCCGCGGCTATCCCTGCGGGCTCTTTTGACCGGGGGCGACAAGCTTCATCACAGCCCCAAGAGAGCCCTGCCCTTCGACCTGGTCAACCACTACGGACCGACGGAGAGCACCGTGGTGACGAGTTGGACGCCGGTGGCGCCCGGCGTGCGCTCGCCTCCCATCGGCCGGCCGTTGACCCATACCCGGGTCTACCTGCTCACTGCCGGCTTGCAGCCGGTGCCGCTGAGGGTGCCGGGCGAATTGCACGTCGGCGGTCTCAGCTTGGCGCGCGGCTACCGCCGGCACGCCGCCCTGACGGCCGAGAGATTCATCCCGGACCCGCTGAGCGACACGGCGGGCGAGCGGCTCTACAAGACCGGCGATCGGGTCCGCTACCAGGCCGACGGACAGCTCGAGTTCCTGGGCCGCCTCGACCGCCAGGTCAAAGTGCGGGGCTTCCGTATCGAGCTGGGAGAGATCGAGGCGGTGTTGAACGCTCAGCCGGCGATCCGGGAGGCGGCGGTCCTCCACCGCGAGATCCGTGGGGTTGGAGCGAAAGCCCTGGTGGCGTACGTCGTTGCGCAGGCGCGCTCGCCCGGGCAGGCGGCCGGGCTGCGGGAGCTCCTGGGGGACAAGCTGCCGACCTTCATGGTTCCCTCGGTGTTCGTGTTCATGGAGGCCCTGCCGCTGCTGCCGAACGGCAAGCTGGATCGGCGGGCCCTGCCGCAGCCGGATCGTCCGGAGAGCGCGGCCTACCTGGCGCCCAGCGGCGAGACCGAGCGCACCATCGCAGCGATCTGGCAGGAGCTGCTGCGGATCGAACGGGTGGGGACCCAC
>JBCCGX010000041.1:0-20256 GCA_039029035.1 Acidobacteriota bacterium
GAGCTACTTCGGCGGCCTGACCTTCGATGAGATCGCCACAACCCTCGCGGTCTCGCCAGCCACCGTCAAACGCGATCTCAAGACAGCTAAGATTTGGCTGCTGCACGAGCTGCGCCAAACCGACGCCAACTCCTCGAACGGTGGGGCCGTGACGTGACCGCGGAGCGCCGGCAACGGGTGCTCGAGTTGCTCGACGCGACCCTTGCCGAACCGCCGGGATCGCGTCCGGCATTCCTCGACCAGGCTTGCGGCGAAGATGTCGAGCTGCGCAGAAACGTCGAGTCTCTGCTCGAGCTGGAGTCCGCAGCCGAAGGGTTTCTTCCCGAGCCCGCGGTGCCTCTGCGGGCCGAGGAGCCTACGCTCGAAAAAGGAATCCGCATCGGCCCCTATAGCATCGTCGAGGAACTCGGGCGCGGAGGCATGGGTACGGTTTATCGGGCGGTACGGCAAGACGATTTCGAGAAACAAGTCGCACTGAAGCTCCTGCAGCGCGATCTCGTCAACGAAGCGACCGTACGCCGTTTCCACAACGAGCGCCAGATCCTCGCCAAACTCGAGCATCCACTGATCGCCGGGCTCCTCGATGGCGGCACGACAGCTGACGGCCGCCCCTACCTGGTCATGGAGTACGTCGAGGGTGTACCAATCGACGAGTATTGCGACGTGCTCGGGCTTCCGACCCGCAAGCGCCTCGGCCTCTTCCTCAAGGTCTGCTCGGCTCTCGCCTTCGCTCACCAGAGTCTGGTGGTGCACCGCGACCTGAAACCCGGCAACATTCTGATCACCGACCAGGGCGTGCCCAAGCTGCTCGACTTCGGCATCGCCAAGCTGCTCGACACCGACGATACGCTCCGGCTGGAGCTCACTCAGGGAGCGGAGCAGCCGATGACCCCTCGCTACGCCAGTCCGGAGCAGGTCTGTCGCCAGCCGATTACGACCGCCAGCGACATCTACGGCCTGGGGAATCTACTCTTTCGTCTGCTGACCGGCCGCCTGCCTTGCGGGCTCGAGAGCTGCCGATTCGCCGAAGTCGCCTGGCGGATCGTCGAGGAGGAACCGGTTAGACCGAGCGTCACGATCGGCCGAGACGAGAACGTCTCCACAACCGAGGGAGAGCGCCACTGGACGCCGGAATCGGTGAGCCGTACCCGCGACGGCGACCCTGACAAGCTACGGCGCAATCTCGCGGGCGACGTCGACGCTATTCTGTTGAAAGCCCTGCGCAAGGAGCCGCAAAAGCGCTACGCCTCGGTCGAGCAGCTGTCAGAAGACATCCGTCGACACCTGGCCGGCCTGCCGGTCGCAGCGCGCAAGGGGACTCTCTTTTATCGCGGTACCAAGTACCTGAAGCGTCACCGCTGGCGGATGGTCGCCGGGTTGATAGCGCTACTGGCGGTGGCCGGCTTCATTTTGCGCGAGCAGCAGCGGCTCGAGACCGAGAGTCAGCGTGAGCGGCAACGGCTCGAGTCTGAGAGACAGCGGGCCGAGCAAGTGATTCGGGTCTTACGGGATCTGATCAATCTTGCCGACCCCGATCGGCGAGACGATGCATTCGTGATCCAAACCCTGGAGGACGTCCGTGATCGGCTCGCCGATCTCAAATCCGAGCCCGAGTTACGCAGCGAGCTCCTAGCCACTCTCGGCCGAATCCACCTCAAGCTCGGGCACACAGAAGAAGCCTGGAAGCTCACAGAAGAGTCTCTGAAACTCTGGCAACAGCAAAACCCCCATGATCTTTCGGGATTGGCTGCCAGACACAACAACCTGGGAGCGATCGCCAACCGATTCGGTGACTTCGGCAGGGCGGAAGAGCACTTGCGCGAGGCGGTGGCTCTGCGCGAGCAATTAGGCGAAGAATCCCCTGATTTTGTTGATAACTTACATAACCTGGCATCGATTCTCTCTGAACGAGGAACCTACGACGAAGCCGAATCACTCTATCGGCGTGTGATCGATATCCGGGAAGGGTCCCTGGGGCGCGATGCTCCGAGCATGGCAGACAGCCTCATGGGACTAGGCTCATTGCTCCACACACGAGGAGATTTCGATATTGCCGAGCCCTTGGTGAGCGAAGCACTCGAGATCCGGCGCCAGGCCTACGGAGACCAGGACACGCGGGTCGCCCGGGTGATCGATCTCTTGGGCAGCGTGCGTTTCGGCTTAGGCGACCTCCGAGCGGCAGAAGCCCACTATCGCGAGGCTATCGAAATCCAGCAGAAACGTCTCAGCCCGGAGCACTACCGCTTAGCCTGGAGCGAGCGCAATCTTGCGTCCCTGATGCTCGTTAGAGGCAATCTAGAGGCCTCTAGAACTCTCCTGACTCGAGCGCGAACCAACCTGGCTATAGCCCTACCCGAAGGACACTGGCGGATCGTCGCAACCGATAGCATCTTTGGCGCCTTGTTGACCGCCGAGGGCAAATACACTGAAGCCGAGTCTTTACTTCTCGAAAGCCATCACCAGCTGAGAGAGCTACGCGGCGAGCAAGCGATCCACACCCGTGATGCACAGCGTTGGATCGTCGACCTCTACAAAGCCTGGGGACGGCCGGAGAAGGCCGCCCCATTCCAAGCCCTGAAAAAGCCAAAGTTAGCGATCTAGTCGGCTGAACAAGCGACGCCATGCCTGCTCATAGCCGCCCGGATCGATGATGATCTGCTCTGGATCCTCGGCAACTCGAACAGGCTCGCCGCCCGGATCGATGATGATCTGCTCTGGATCCTCGGCAACTCGAACAGGCTCGCCGCCCGGATCGATGATGATCTGCTCTGGGTCCTCGACGACTCGAACAGGCTCGCCACCCGGATCGATGATGATCGGCTCTGGATCCTCGGCTAAGCGAAATGGAAGATCATGAGTGCTTCGATTGTCTCCGCGATGTTCAATCGTGATCGAATCAATATCGATCATGGCAAAGGTTGCGGAGGCTGTCTCGGCAGAGCTCAAAGAAACGAGGCAGCTGATAGAAAGGATGGAACGAATCGTTTTTCGCGCGATTCCTTCACGGATAGTCATGGCTCTCTTCCCCTTACGGGCCGGGCCCGCCGTTGCGATGAAACCTTTTGTTTTCGGCTCTCGCGGTCTCTGGGGTGGCCACCACCGTCCGCTTACTCAGTACCTCGCGATGAATGAAAAAAGAGGATCATGCGAATTCAATCTTTTTCGCATGGGGCGATACTGCGATCGCCAGACACTTGGCGACGAAGCCTCGAGTAGACGGCGAAAGCCGCTGCGTTCGGCTCGACGTTCGACTCAGAGAAAGGAGCCGGGACTCAGGATTCCGGCCGGATCCCAGCGTTCTCGCAGGCGACGCATGATGTCGATCGCGTCCGAGCGGTAACCCCATGGATCGAGGGCGGCCCTGAAGGGCGGCGGGATGTCCATAGCCACGGCATAACCGCCGACGGCTAGAGCCGGTCGGCGCAGCGCTTCCAGCTCGTCTCGTGCCGCCTCGGCAGTCTTCGGTTCGGTAGCGCCGTAAATCAAACCGGCCGCAACGTCGACCAAGCAGGCGCTCTCCGCCGATAGGCTCGGCAGGTACTCTTCGAGACTCTTGCTCCGCACACCGATCCGCACCAGGAATCTGTTAGGGCCCGCGGTACCCAGGAACGCCGCCCAGGCAGCATTGCCCGTCAGGGCCGTCTCAACGATCTCGCCGGCACCGGAAGCCCGCCACGCGCGACGGATTGCGGTCAGCTCGGTCTCGACGTCTTCCGGTGCCCCCTCAGCCGTCAACAAGAGGACCGCTTGATGGTCTTCGATCCCCGGCCACGTGAGACCCCGAGCCACCACGACCGCCGAGCAGACCAGGGCCTCAGCTAGGGCCGGGCGAGCCAACTCCAGCCCGGCCGCGAGGCCCGCGACAGGAAGCGCCAGGGTCCTACGGACGCGGGGCGTGGGCACCAGCTTCAGGGTCACCTCTGTCAACAGGCCGAGGGACCCGTGGGATCCGACCAGCGCCTTGGTTAGATCATAGCCAGCGACATTCTTCACCAAGGGCCGACCGGCGCGCAGGACGCGACCATCGGCAAGGGCAACGGTGGAGCACAAAGTGATGTCTCTCAAGCCACCATAACGCATCCGCAGCGGCGCATTGAGATTGGTCGCCACCAGCCCACCTACAGTGGCCTCTGCCCACGGCGAGAGGAGAGGCACCTCGACCCTATAAGGTTCGAGGTGCCGTCGAAGCTCGTCGACCCGCGTCCCCGCACCGACGGTGACGAAGAGATCCTCCGGCGCGAAGGAGTGAATGCCGCGCATCTCCGATGTGGAGAGCCAGATGTCGGTACAGTTATGGTCGTCCGAGGTCGCGGCCCCACCGATCTGCACCCTTCGGCCGGCCTCTGATGAGCCTCTCAGCAGTCCCGCGGCCTCTTCCGTCGTGCTCGGAGAGCACGTGTCGCCAGCCGGCAGCCTGGGTTCGGCATGATCAGGCTCCGGGTTGTCATCCGGCAAGACCTTGCCCGGATTCAGCAAGTTCTGAGGATCGAAGGCTTCCTTGACATCGCGCATGGCGGAAAGCTCCGCGCCACCGTACATGCGCAACATGTCAGATCGTTTCTCCAGGCCGACGCCATGCTCACCGGTGATACTGCCGTTTTCCTCGAGACAGATCTCGATGACTTCGCGCACCGCGTGGTGAACATTCTCGACCCAAACCGGATCTTTGGGATCGCCCGGAATCAGCGGGTGAAGGTTGCCGTCACCGGCATGGAAGAAGTTGGCGGTCCGCAGACCATAGCGACCACAGATCTCTTCAACCTTGCCGAGCACCACGGCCAGACGGCTGCGCCGAACCGTGACGTCGGTTAGGTAATAACTCGGTGCCAGGCGGGCCATCGCTCCGGCTGCACTCTTGCGCCCGTACCAGATCCTCTGCCGCTCGGCTTCGGTGCCAGCGACGTACAGATCGTAGCCGCCATGCTGTTCTAGCAGGGTAGCGACTCTCGATGCCTGCGCCTCAAGCCCCTCTCGGTACCCGTCGACTTCGGCGATCAAGACGGCGCCCGCTTCGACCGGCAGACCGGCGTCACAAAAATCTTCGATCACCCGCATGCCGCTTTGATCGATCACCTCGAGGGTCGCTGGCACCAGGCCGGCGGCAATAACGGCGGAGACAGCGTCGCCAGCTGCTGCAAGAGACTCGAAGGAAACCATCAGAGTCTTGACTCCCGGTGGCTGACGCAGCAGCCGCAACTCGGCCCGTGTCACGACACCCAGAGTTCCCTCGCTGCCGACGATCAGCCCACACAGATCAATCTCTGGTGCGTCGAGAGCGCCACCGAGTCGGACCGAACGACCGCCGGCGAGTACCACCTCCAAGCCTGTGACGTAGTTGGCCGTCACACCATACTTGAAGCAATGCGGGCCGCCGGCGTTGGTGCCCAGGTTGCCACCGAGGCAGCACGAGCGACCACTCGACGGATCCGGCGGATAGTAGAGCCCGGCCCGCTGCGCCTGGGTCGCCAGGTCGAGATTCACCACTCCGGCTTCGACGCTGGCCGTGCGGCCGATCGGATCGAGCTCCAGGATGCGATCCATCCGGGTCGGAACGATGACGATACCGCCATGCTCGGCCACCGCGCCGCCGGCGAGCCCGGTGCCGGCACCACGAGCGACGATCGGCACCTCGTTCTCGGCCGCCCACTCGACCAGGCGTCGCACATCCGAGGTCGATTCAGGATAGAAGACCCCGTCCGGCAGGGCGTCGTCGAAGCCGGCATCGGTCTCGTAGGTGAGTCGCTCAGCAGGATCCGTGATCAGCTGCCGGCGATCGAAGAGCTCAGTCGGTAGACTCATGGGTCGCTCTGCCACCGTAAGCCTGATCGAGTAGCTCCACCACGTGAGCCACGCGCATTTCGAGACCAGCCTTGCGCATCCCGTACAAGTATTGCAGCTGGCACCCCGTATTGGTGGTGACAACGACGTTCGCCCCGGTGCCATCCACATCGGCCAGCTTCGCGTCGAGCACCTGATCTGCCGTGTCGGGATGAAGAATGTTGTAGACCCCGGCACTGCCGCAACAGGCATCCGGTCGTTCGAGCTCGACGAGCTCGAGGCCCGGAATTCGGCCCAGCAAAGCGCGCGGCGCACTCACAACGCCCTGGGCGTGTCGCAGATGACACGAGTCCGCGTATGTCGCGCGGACCCCGACTCTCTCCATCGGAGGGGTGTGGAGGTTTTCCGCCAAGAACTCACAGACATCTCGGACTCTGGCAGCAAAGGCATGGGCCGCAGCCGCCATCTCAGGCTCGTCGGCGACAAGCCCTTCGATCGACTTCAGCTGCGCGCCGCAGCCGCCGGCGTTGTTGAGGATCGCGTCGTAGGTACCCGAGGCGAAAGCCGCAATGTTGCGCCGCGCCAGATCTCGCGCCAAATCGCCCTCGCCGAGGTGGTGTGCCGCCGCTCCGCAGCAGGTCTGCCCTGGCGGGAAATGGACCTCGAAGCCGTTGCGCTGCAGAACTCGCACTGTGGCCGCGTTGACCTGCGGAAAAAGCGCATCCTGCACACAGCCACGGAAGAACGCCACGGTGCCGCGCTTCTCTCCGAACGCCGGGGCCGGACCACGATCTTCGCCGACCGCTGTGTTGCTCTGGCCGCGCGGCCAGAGAGCAATCATCCGGCGCCAAGGCGCCGGAAGCCACGCCACCGACTCCAGCCGCATCACCCCGAGCACCTCGAGGCTACGGAGGAGCTGGGACAGGCGGCGTAAACGGCGTCTGTGAGGCAACGCCTGGCGCAACGCGAGCCAGCGCCCCAAACGCGCAGGCATCGAAGGTGTTCGCTGGACCGCGAGGGTCTCCTGCGCGCTATCGAGCAGGGCGCCATACTCCACCCCGGAAGGGCATGCGGTTTCACAGGCTCGGCAACCCAGACAGCGATCGATATGCTCCTCGAAAGCCCCTTCGATACCGATGCGCCCCTCCGCGACAGCGCGCATCAAAGCGATCCGACCACGCGGTCCGTCCATCTCGGTGCGGAAAACCTCGTACGTCGGACAGGCAGGCAAACACAACCCGCAGTGGATGCACTGGCTCAGGCGTTCTCGGGCGACGGACTGAGCGAGGGAATTCACCGCGAGATCCTAACCGATCCCGGCCAGGGCCTTCCCTGGCGAGTTTACAAACACCTTACAAGACCCACCGCAAGGTGCCTGCCGTGCAAGGGTTTCAAGGGTTGTCCACGACATCGGAGCGAAGCCCCTATCGCTCCGTTTCGCAACCGAAACAGGAGAAACGCCATGCAACATCGAAACATCGCTCTCATTGCTTTGGCCCTGACCGTCAGTCTGCCCCTCACCGCCCTGGCCGAGCCCGGCCTTGGCGAGCGAGGTGCCCGAAGAGGCCGAATTCTGCCACCGCCCGGCTACCTCGATCTGAGTGACGAGCAGATCGAAGCCGCTGAGGCTCTGCGCGAGAGCTTCCGGCCCGACTTCGAAGCCCTGCGCTCCGAAACCCAAGATCTACGCCAACAGCTCCAGACGGCGCTCGCCGAAGCCACCCCCGCACCCACCCAAGTGGGTGAGCTGGTCATCGTACTGGAGGGTCAGAAGGCAAGAATGAGCGAGCTGCGCGCCGCTGTCGAGGGCCAGTTCGCGGCTCTCTTGAACGAAGAACAGCTCGCGCGATGGGAGAACTTCAAGGAACTCCGGGAAGGCCGCGTCGAGCGCCGGAAAGGACGCTTCGGGAAGAGGTTCCAGGGCTGGGCCGATCGGTTTTAGCCTCCAAGGGGCGCGGTCCGCCTCGGCAACCCGTCACGACGCTCGGGATCTCAAGTAGGTCTTGAATCGTCCGGCTTTCGCCCCCGGCCAGTCCGGGGGCTCTTTTTTTCTCTCTCGATCCAGCCGTGCGCCATCCCGTCATACAATGCCTGCGTAAACGCCGCCAACAAGAACTATGCGACCGAGCCAGACAGGCGACCCTTCGCCATTCCGAGACGCGCTCGAAGCGCATCTAAGCCGCAATACCCCGCTCTGGCTGTTGGCCCTCTGCGCCTCCGCCTTTCTGCTCGCCTACTTGTCGCCGGTCGACGCTTCGTTCTCCGATCCCTGGGGGACTCTGCTCACATCCCAGGCGATCATCGAGCACGGAACGATCCAGCTCGACCCTTACACTCGCGACGAGCGCTACGCCTACGCGCCGATCGAGCGGGCTGCCAACGGACACGCCTACAACTATTTCCCTCTCGGTTCATCGGTGCTCGCACTGCCGGCGGTTTGGCTGGCGCGACTCCGCGGCGAAGACATGGTCTATCGAGAGGACAATCGCCAACTACAGAATGCTCTGTCGGCCTGGACAATCGTCGCATGCACGCTGCTCATTTTCGGTCTCAGCCGGTGCTTCCTGAACGTCGCTTGGTCCTTCGGTGTCACCGTGACCTTCGTTTTCGGAACCTCGGTTGCCAGCAGCCTCGGCACCGCCTATTGGAGCTCTAACCCAGCCCTCGTTTTGGGCCTCGTTTGTGTGTTGCTTCTGGCGGGGAAAGATCCGCAGAAGACGGCGAGTCACCGGATCGAGATCGGCCTAGCCATCATCGCTTTCGGTGCCTACCTGTGTCGGCCGACGATGGCCGTGGTCACCCTTCTCGTCGCCGGTTATCTTTACTTGCGTCGAGGCCGAGCTCCTGTCGCGTTCTGTATTACCTTCGGCGCCTGTGCAGGTCTCTTCATCCTGTTCAATTGGCAGGAGTACGGGCTCCTTCTACCGCCGTACTATCAGCCCTCTCGCTTAGGTAGCAGCCGATTTTGGCATGCTCTCTACGGCCATCTACTGAGCCCTTCTCGCGGGCTCCTGGTGGGCTCACCCTTCTTCTTTCTGACCCTGGCAGGCCTAGGAATCTGGTGGCGAGCGTTGATTCGCCAGCCGCTGGTCAGCTTCTGTGCAGCCTGGCTCGTCCTTCACTGGCTGGCGATCTCGGCTTTCCACCATTGGTGGGGTGGCTGGAGCTTCGGCAATCGCCTTTTCACCGACGCCTTGCCGGCGGCGTTCCTGCTCACCATCCTGGTGATCCGCACCGCCTGCAAAGAGCTCTCGCAGCGCTCCCGATTGGCGGCGACCCTCGCCTTCTGGGCAGCGTCGCTGTTTGCCATTTTCGTCCACACGCACCAAGGCCTCTACAACCCGTACACTCTCCTGTGGAACGATGGCGTCGATCGCAACGAGGCTCGCGTCTTCGATTGGCACTTCCCCCAGTTCCTCGCCAATCCTGCGATGCTTGGTCTGCACGAGCGCGACCACGAGCTGTTGGCAATGGCGCCCTTCCACGTCGGCAGAGCGATTCTGCCAACCACCGACCACGCCATTTTCGAAGGTTGGTCACCTCCCGAAGGCAATGGTGCCTGGCGTTGGTCGAGCAGCACCAGTCCCAGTGTTCTGATCAAGCTCGAAGCGCCGCTACCGAGGGACGGTCTGCGCCTCATGATCGAGGCAGGGACCTACGGCCAGCAGGTGATCCCGGTGCGTTTGGGCGCCACCGAGGTTGGTACGATCCGTAGCCAGCGGCACTGGGAGCCAGCGCTTTACCAAATCGACCTTCCGCCCGAGGTTCTCCTAGAGGCACGCCGGCCACTCCCTGGCGGACGCCTTCTACAGATCGATTTCGATGTTCCGGGTGCCGCGCTGGTCGGTGACGGGCCCGAGGAGCGACGACTGGGCATCTGCCTGCGCCGAATCACGCTGGCGCCCCTCACGGGATCGTAATGTGAGTGCTACGGAACGGGCTCCAGCTAACCGCCACTGGAACCGTAGAGGTAGCCTTTGCGCGCCCGCACATTAACCTTGCGGTCACGCGCTTTGACCTTCACCTCCTGGTAGCCACTCTCCGCCGCAGGGTGCTCACTCTGGTAACTGAGCACGTAGTAACCGACATTCTCTGCCGCAATTTCCTGGATCGGGGTGATGAAGTTAACGAACTTGTCGAAGTAGAAGCCGCCGGTATCGTTGGCCAGTTGGTTCATGAAGCTACTCTGCAGGTGCTCGAACCGAGGGGGTGTCAGGTCGATCGTATAGACGGCGACGTTGGCGTCGTTCAGAGCCTGCTCCATCGACGGGTAGTAGCGCGGGTCCCCAACCGGAACAGGGGTCGCTCGACCGAGCTCGCCAAAGCCGATGGTGAACATCAGCAGATTCTTGCGGCCAACGATGAATCTCGAGGCATCGGCGAGCAGCCGGACACCATCGTAGATACGGGTAGTCTTCTTGCGCAGCTCCTTGCCCTGAGGCAAACTGCGCAAGAGTGACGGCGCGCCGCTCGGCGGCAGTCGCCGCCCGCCACGACCGACGTTCTTCTCCGGATCTTTGTTGCGCGACGCACTGCTGATCGCTTCGAGAATCTGGAACCGATCCTGCGTGTAGTCGACGTGAATCTTGAGCTTGACGTCGTAGCTCACCACCGCTACCCAGTCAGAGGGCAGCATTTGCTCTTCCACCCAGCGGCGGCTCTGGCGGCTGGCCTCGAGCTGTTGTCGTACCAGGCGTGTGCCGACCTCGGTCGTTCGAATCTGGTCGTGAAAGAAGAAGATGAAATAGCGACTCGAAGGGATCTCGCCATCGTTCACAGTGATCTCGCCTCCGGGGCCGTAGCGTGTGGTGTAGAAGCTCACGCCGGTGAGATCCACCGGCTCGCCGTTTTCTTCGACGATGAAATCCTCTTTCCCCAAGCCGGCGATTAGCTCACCCGAGTTGTCGGTGGCCAGCACATCCAACAGCACCTCTGTGACCTCGACGAGGCCCTCGAACTCCGCCGAGGGTTCCTGGGCCAGGGCAGACCCGGGACTCGTGGCCCAACCGACCATCAAGAGTAAAGGTAGGAGCTTCTTCGCCATGGCTGACCTCCTGTTTTGAGACTCGGACCTCATCTTAGCTTGGATCCGTCTTCAGGCTAAGCAAGAAGCGTTCCTTCCAGGCGGCCCGCGCCAGCATCGACTCGAGCCCGCTGGCTAACCTGGTACGGTACCCAATGGCCGAGCGTCTTGGCTCCGCTGCGTACCCTGTGGCAGGACGCCGCTGTACCCTGTGACGGACTCCGGTCCGACCTCTCAGCCTAGTCTTCCGTCGACAATGCCGACCGCACCAGCCGCAGCTTCTGTTTGATCTTGCGAGCGTTGGCGGGCCCCATGCGTAATAGCTGCTTTTCGATCGGGCCGAGCGCTTCGAGCTGCGGATCACTGAAACGGTAGTTGGTCACCCGCCGCTTGACGCCAACTTTACCTTCCGGAATCGGCGTCGCCAGAACCCGATCAACTGCCTTGATCAAGGCGTTGTCGAAATCGCCCGCAGGGTAACCTAGCTCCTGGTAGGCCTCGTCGAAGAGAGGCTCGAAGCGGTGGTAGAGACGCAGGCTGGCGGCAGAGTCGAGGGAAGTGAACACCTCAATGAGCTGGTCGTAGCGTCGGTAGGAACTAGGATCGAGATAGAGATCACCGTGATCCTCCTCCACCTTGAAGCCGCCCTCGACCTCGAGAAAGCCGAGATGCGGATTTGGACTCTCGTCGTTGGCGACGTTGACCACCGAGGCGACGACGCGACGCACCAGATCGTCCGGTGCCAGCCAGGCGGCGAGCCGCGGATGCTGGGAGAGGGTCTCGGCCAGCGAGCGGATCAACGTGTCGCTCTCATCGAGCAGTGGTAGCTCGGGTTCAGGCTCCTCCGGCGGTGCGGGGGGCGGCGGCTCTTGTGGGCTGGACGTCTTGCCATCGGGCGGCTCACCCGGCGCCATGCCGCTGACGATCTGGTAATAGACGAAGGCGCTGCAGGCCAGAATGCCGACGATGATCAGAACGATGACGATGGGAGAGATGCCTTGCCGTGCCATGGTCCTGATCCCCGCTTAGGCCGCTCCAACCGTTTCTGCCCCGAGCTCACTGATCTCTTCTTCGACGGTCTCCCAACGCTCCATCATCTCATCGACTTTCTTGGAGAGATTTTTCTGCTCTTGCTCGAGCTTGCGCACTTCCTGCTCCGGCGTCTTGTCGAAGAAGCCCGGATTGCAGAACATCTCGTTGATCTCATCGACGCGCTTCTCCGCCTTCTCGATGTCTTCGGTCAACGCGTTGCGTTGCTTGACTAGGCGCCCGCGCTGCCGACGCAGGGCTCTGTCGTCGCTCTGATTCGGCCGGCGTCCCTTTGCCTTACGTTTCTCCCGGCGCGCCTTCAGGACCGCCGTCTCGGCGTCGAGGTGATCGTCGCCACAGCGCTCCACGTACTCCTCGTAGGTACCGCGGAAGTCATTCAAACCGTCCGGCCGGATCTCGATGATGCGGTTGGCGAGCTGGGCTACGAACCAGCGATCGTGGGAAACAAGTATCAAGGTCCCTTCAAACGCTCTGATCCCTTCGACCAACGCCTCGATCGCCTCTAGGTCCAAGTGGTTGGTGGGCTCATCGAGCAACAGAACGTTGGGACGCTCGACGCCCAGGCGGGCGAAGATCAGCCGCGCCGACTCGCCTCCCGAGAGGCTACCGACTTGCTTCTTGGCCTCGTCGCCTGAGAACAACACCAGACCCAGGCGGCCTCGAACGAAACCGATCTCCTCCCCCGGACAGATGTCCCACAACCAACCTTCGACGCTCGTCTTGCCCCCTTCGAAGATGGCTGAGTGATCCTGAGCAAAATACCCTGGGTGAGTCTCGTAGCCCCACTCTGCCTCACCCGCGTCGCTCTCGAGCTCGCCGACCAGGATCTTGAGCAAGGTCGACTTACCGATGCCATTGGGGCCGATGATGGCAATCCGATCGTTACGGTCGACTTCGAGAGAAACGTCCTCCAGAACCTTCTTCGCTCCGAAGGCTTTTGAGATGCCGTCTAAGGTGAGCACCCGCTTGCCGCTCGGCCGACAAGCCTCGAAGCGGAAGGTGGGATAGCGCCGTGACGACGTCGGCAAGCTCTCGATCACCAGCTTCTCCATCTTCTTCATCTTGCTCTGGGCCTGACGCGCCTTGGTGGCTTTGGCCTTGAAGCGATCGATGAAGGCTTTGTGGTCGGCGATCTGCTTCTCCCGCTTGCCGATCTCGGCTTCCTTGCGGGTCCGTTCGTCTTGCTTCGCCTTGACGAACGCCTGGTAGTTGCCGGTATAGGCGATGATCGTCTGATAGTCGACGTCTAGGATGTGCGTGCACACGTTGTCGAGAAAGCGGTGATCATGGGAGATCACTGTCGCCATACCGGGATAGTCGTTGAGGAACTTCTCGAGCCAGCGAATCGATAGGATGTCGAGATGGTTGGTAGGCTCGTCGAGAAGCAGGCAGTCTGGATCGGAAGCCAGGACTTGGGCCAGCAAAACCCGTAGCTTGAAGCCTCCCGAGAGGGTAGAGAGAGGCTTTGGATGGCTCTCGCTAGGGATGCCGAGACCTTCCAGGATCTCACCAGCGCGCGCTTCGAGAGTGTAGCCGTCCTGCTGCAGGATCATGTCCTCGAGCTCGGCATAACGCTCGCCGTCGAACTCGACGTCGGCCTTCTCGAGCAGTTTTTCCTTCTCTTCCATCGCCTGCCAGAGCTCCCGCCTGCCCATCATGACGACGTGCAGAATCGGCGATTCCTCGTAGCGAAAGTGGTCTTGTTCGAGCACCCCCAAGCGCAGCCGCTTGGGCAATGAGAGAGTTCCGTCCGACGGTGGTTCGGCGCCTGTCAGCATCTTGAGGAAGGTCGACTTCCCCGAGCCGTTGGCTCCCACCAGACCGTAACAGTTGCCCGGGTTGAGCTGGAACGAAACACCTTCGAAGAGGATCTGGGGACCGAAGGATTTAGCAAGATTGGAGACCGAGATCATCGTTGTGGGAGGATATCAGGGACCGTTCCCGCGTCGACCCTTCCGCTCGACCTTACAGAACCATGGCCAAGAAACGTCAACCTGCAGTCCGGCATCCGCGCTCACGCCGCAAACGGCGCTGGCCGAAGATACTGGCGATCCTTCTACTGCTCCTGGCCTCTGGCCTGGCTATCTTGATCTGGCCCTTCTGGAAGCTCTCTGGCCAATTCGAGCACACCCGTTCCGGCGAGCAACCATCGAGGCTCTATGGTCGTCCCCAAGCTCTGGCCGTCGATGATACGGCTTCGGCGCAGAAGCTGGCGAGTGACCTCGCGTCGATGAGCTATCGCCAGATGGGAGACGCTGAAGCTCTCACGCCCGGTACCTTCCGCCTCTCCCAGGGGCGAATCGAAGTCTTCAGGCGCCGCTTCCCGACACCGGAAGGCAGCGACGGTGGCGATCGACTGCGCTTCTCGTTCAGTAGCGGCAAGATATTACGTATCGAGACCGGAGAAGGTCTGCTTCAATCCGCTTTCCTGGACCCTCCGCTCATCGCCTCCTTCTACGGTCCGGACCTGCTCGAGCGGCGACCGATCGGCCTCGACGAGCTGCCGGAAGAGCTCATTCTTTGTGTGCTGGCGGCAGAGGACGCCTACTTCCTCGAGCACTCTGGCGTCTCCCTGGTCGGAGTGCTGCGCGCGGCGTGGGTCAACCTGCGGGCGCAGGAGGTTCGTCAGGGCGGCAGCACGCTGACCCAACAACTGGTCAAGAACCTCTACCTCACCCACCAGCGAACCTGGCTCCGCAAGCTGCAGGAGGCTGTCCTAGCCCTCTTCCTGGAGTTGCGCTACGAGAAGCGCTCGATTCTCCAGGCCTACCTGAACGAGATCTATTGGGGGCGCTCTGGCCGGGTCGACCTGATGGGTATCGGCGCCGCAGCCTGGGGTTACTTCGGCAAACACCCTGCGCAGCTCAACCTGTCGGAATCGGCCACTCTGGCGGGCATGATTCAGGCGCCGGCCAAACATTCACCTCTGGCCCATCCTGACTCGTCCAAGCGACGCCGTGACTTCGTTCTCGATCGCCTGGCGCGGCTCGGCTGGATCTCGTCGGATCGCTTGGCCCACGCTCGACAGCGGGAGGCCGCGGCGGCTCGGGCACCCCTCGTCACGCGGCGAGCGCCGTTCTTCGCCGCCGCAGTGGAAGACGAAGCCCGTCGAAGATTCGGCATTGATGCTCTGGCCGACGGTGGTTACGTTATCCACTCGACCCTCTCCGCCGAGGACCAAGCATGGGCCGAGGAAGCCGTCCGAGGGGGCACCGAGGCACTCGAAGAGGGGTGGGAGAAAGGCCGCAAGACGCAGTCGCCTCTCGAGGCGGTGCTGATCTCCGTCGACCCGACAACCGGCGGCATCCTGGCCTACGTCGGCGGTCGCAACTACGCAAGGAGCCAATTCGATCGCATCACCCAGGCCCAACGCCAGGCCGGTAGCGCTTTCAAGCCGATCGTCTACGCCGCCGCCTATAGTGAGCGCATCGCGACACCAGCGACGTTCCTGGAAGACACGCCCTTGACGGTACAGCTGGCCGATCGCCAGTGGAGCCCAAAGAACTCAGACGGCAAATTCTCAGGCCGGATCAGTACGCGAAGCGCGTTGGAGAAGAGCCTCAACGTGCCGACGGCACGACTGGCTATGGGTGTCGGTCTGGAGCGTGTCGTCGACTTGGCGCGAAAGATGGGCGTTCAAGCCCAGCTCGATCCCTATCCCGCGTTGGCGCTCGGAGCCATGGAAGTCACTCCGTTCGAGATGGCAACGGTCTACGCGACGCTGGCAGGCGGCGGCATGCGGCCTTCACTGCATCGCATCGTCAAAATGTTCGACTTGGATGGCAACATCGTTGCCGGCGAGCCCGTGCCGCCGCCTCGCCGGGTCCTAGGAGAAGATGTCGCCTTTGTCGTCACCAAGGTCTTGCAGGGGGTCCTCGACCGCGGAACCGCCAAGAGCGCCCGCAACCAGGGCGTACGAGATCCTCTCGCGGGCAAGACCGGAACCACCAATAGTCGCCGCGACAGTTGGTTCGCCGGTTACTCGAAAGATCGCATCACCCTGGTTTGGGTAGGTTACGACGACAACTCCCAAACCCGCCTCTCAGGCGCGCGGGCCGCGCTCCCCATCTGGTCTCGCTTCACCTTGAAGGTTCGCCCGTCCGGCGGCTACTCCGAGTTTTCTCGGCCGGAGGGTGTCGTCGAGGCCTTGATCGACCCCTCCACCGCCGGTCTGGCGACCACTCGCTGCCCGACGCATGTCCGGGAGTACTTTGTCAGCGACTTCGCTCCTGCTGTCCTTTGCGCCCAGCACAGCGGGTGGCGAGCACGTCCTCTCGAGCAGCCGGACTCCATCCGCCCGCCGCGCAAAGAGCACCGGTTCAGGCGTTGGCTGGATATGTTGCGAGGAAGGAAGAAGCAGGGGCGGGAGGTGATCTGACGCCAGGTGAAGAGCGCACTCGTGGCATCAAAGGACATGTTCTCCAACTTATCTGATCCACTAACAGCTTGGTCTACGCGTCTTGGTCTAGGGGCTTTCAACGGCCTTCCTCCGACTGGATCTCTGTAGCGTTCTAAGCGCGATCGACCAGCAATCTCTTCAGGCAGCGCCATGCAAGGCAACGAACTGAATCTCACTGCTGCGCTCCTCGACTGGCAACAGGCAGCCGACGACCCCGATGTCGTCAGCTCGATCTACAGCCAGCTGCGAGCGCTCGCCCATCAAGCACTAGAGGCCGAGCGCGGCGACCATACCTTGCAGCCGACCGCCCTGGTCCACGAAGCGTTCATCCGCTTGTCCGAGTCGCCCACACCGCGATGGGCCAATCGCCAGCACTTCTTCGCTGTGGCCGCCAAAGTCATGCGTCGAGTCCTGATCGACTACGCCCGCGCGCGGATGACCCAGAAACGCGGTTCGGGTGCCGCAGCCCTACCGCTGACCGAACTCGGACTACCGACCCCTCTTCGCCCGCCTGAGATGATCGCTCTCGACGACGCTCTCTCGGCTCTGGAAGGGGACAGTCCGAGACGCGCCGCTATTGTGGAGCTACGATTCTTCGGCGGCCTTTCGCTGGATGAAGCCGCCGAAGTGCTCGGATGCTCCAGGGCGACTGTCGTCCGCGAATGGCGGCTCACACGGGCCTGGCTGTTCCTGGAGCTCGAGCTCGATGAGGCCTGAGCGACTCGGCGCACTCGCCCACATATTCCGGTGCATTCTCGAGCAACCCGAATTGCGGGACTCGATCCTCGACGCCGAGTGTGGCGATGATGGCGCAATGCGAGCCGATCTCGAAAAGTTGCTCGACGCCGACGATGACGCCACCGGTTTTCTCGAAGCTCCGCCTGGCCGGCCGGGTATCGAGAGAGAGCTTGCCGGTCGGCAGCTAGGCGTCTATCGCGTCGGCGAGCTGATCGGGCGCGGCGGTATGGGCTCGGTGCATCGGGCGGTTCGGATCGATGCTCAGTTCGAGCAAGAGGTGGCGATCAAGTTCTTGTCCCCCACGGTGCGCAGTCGGACGTTGGTGGCGCGTTTCCACCGTGAACGGCAGATCTTGGCTCGCTTGAGCCATCCGCACATTGCACGGCTATTTGACGGCGGAACGACGGATGACGGGTTGCCTTACCTGGTTATGGAGCTCGTGACGGGTGCACCGATCACTGATTTCTGCGTTCGCAACAAGCTCCACCTAGACCAACGGCTGAACCTTTTCTGCCGGGTTGCGGCGGCAGTGGAGGCGGCGCATCGCAGCTTGATCATTCACCGGGACCTCAAGCCGTCGAACATCCTGGTGGACGAGCACGGGGAACCCAAACTGCTCGACTTCGGGCTGGCCAAGAGTCTCGAAGAGGACGCCGAGACCGCGCCCAACGTCCCCTGGTTCGCCATCATGACGCCACGCTATGCCAGCCCGGAGCAGCTCCGTGGCGAGCCACTGACGGTTGCCACGGACGTCTACTCCCTCGGCCTGGTGCTCTACGAGCTACTCGTCGGTCAGCCGCCGAAACGCCCCGAGACCGGCAGCGACAGTGCGACCGACCGCAGCGTTGCGTCACCCACCGCGCCTTCGACAGCTGCCTCGCGCCTCGGTCTTCGCGAATCGATTCATGAAGACCTGGACACTATCGTCCTCAAGGCCATCGCGGGTGCAACCTCTGAGCGCTATGGATCCGTCGGCGAGTTGCTGGAAGATCTCGATCGTTTTCTCCACCAGATGCCGATCCGCGCCCGACGGCCGACGTTGGCCTACCGCACGGCACGATTTATCGACCGGAATCGCATCGGCGTCGCCGTGACGGTGACTCTTCTGGCTGCGATCTCCGGTTTGGCGGTTCTCCTCGCCTTGCAGGCCCGAGAGACTCGCGGGCAGCGAGACAGGGCCCGGGAGACTTTGAACTTCGTCACCGAGCTCTTCACTGTCTCAAACCCGAATGAGGCTCTGGGTGACACGCCTACGGCTCGAAGCCTACTCAAGAACGGCGTCCGGCGCATTGAGCAACTGTACTCCGGACGGCCGGAAGTTCATGGCGACCTAGTCGACACTCTGGGCCGTATCCATGGACGGTTCGGCCTCGCCGAGACCGCCAAGGACCTGCTCGAACGAGGCCAGGCCATTCGGCGCTACAACGGCCTCCCGGCCGAAGAACGCGTCGAAGGGCTGCTGGCACTGGCCGACGTTCATCAACAACTCGACCGCTACGCGGACGCCCGGACCAACCTCGACGAAGCGCGCACGATCCTCGCCGGTGGAGCCTCGCGACTCCCCGAACTAACGGTTAGGGCTACTTCGATGGAGTTCAACCTGCTCAAGGCGGAGGCCCAGCCCGCCGAAGCCCGAGTCGCCGCGCAGCGAGCGATGGAGCTCAGCCGCCAGCTCCTAGGTGACGCGCACGACGACACCATCGCGAGCTTGGGCAATCTGGCGGCGGCCGAGCTCGCTCTAGGCCATAGTGTTCGGGCTAAAGAGCTCTTGTCCGAGGCCACCCAACTTGCTGAAAGCCGCAAAGCCCCCTACCCGCATCTCTATGATTTACTCTTTCGGCGCGCCCAGCTGGCGCGTGCTGCGGGCCAGTACTCCGAGGCCATCGATTTGTCTCGGCGCAGCCTGGAGGAGGCGCGGCGGTTCCACGACGACCAACATCCGTACATCGGGCGCCTACGGGATCACCTGGCCGATAGTCTCCTGTCTGCCGGCCAGTACGAAAAAGCCATCGCGATCTACCGGCAGCACCTTCCCGGCGATCCTGCGCTGTTCACGCGGTCGCACGGCGCTGTCTTTACCGATCTCGCCTCGGCACTCTCCCGATCCGGGCGTCCCGAGGAGGCACAAGAAGCATTCGAGCAAGCGATCGAGCTGTTCTTGGAGCACTACGGCGAACAGCATCCGCGCACCCTTGCTGCACGTTTCGGCCTCGCCAGCTTGCTCCACAGAGTTGGCGAGCTGTCAGCGGCTGAGGATCTCTACGATCTCTGTTTGCGTCATATCGAGGTGTTGGATGGTACGCCTCCGGCGGGCTATCCACGAACCGGTTTCAGCTGGCTCCTCTTGGAGCTGGGCGAGGCCGAACGTGGCCTCGCCTTGGCCGAGGAGGCACTCGATCGGATCCGCCAGACCCACCCGGAGGGCCATTGGCGACGAGCCTGGGCAGGTGCAGCTCTGGGAGCGGCTCGCTCCGCGGTCGGCCGACAGGCCGAGGGTGAAATCGCTGTTCGTATCGCGGTGGATTCCCTCAACCGAGCGCTCGGTTCCGACGACGACCGAGTGGTGCGGACCGTGGAGCGCCTACAGCGCCTTGGTCTGGCCATCGAACAAGCCACACCCGAGAAGCCGGATTGAGTTCAGGACCTTGGCTTCGAGCTTCTGACGAGCCTGGGCAACAACAGACACAGGCTGCTCCTGAGAGAGCAGCCCTTAGCTACCGCCCGTTCAGGATCTGCGGCGCCGCGTGCGCTTCTTCTTCGGCGCCTTGCGTTTGGCGTCGAGCAACTCCTTGGCCTGCTCTACGGTCACTTCCATCGGATCAGTGCCCTTGGGCACGGTCGCGTTGGTCTTGCCGTCGGTGATGTAAGGACCGTAGCGCCCGTCGAGAATCTGTACTTTGGCGGCCGCGCCTTCGATGTCACCGAGCTCCTTGAGTACGGTTTTCTTGGCCCCGAAGCGCCGGCCCTTGGGCTTGGGCGTCTTGAGGATCTCGAGCGCCTCGTCCCGGGTGATATCGCAGGCCTGCTGCCAGGACTCGATGTTGCGGTACTCGTCCCCGTGTTTGAGGAACGGGCCATAACGTCCGAGCCCCGTGGTGATCGCTTCGCCGGACTCCGGATGGTCGCCTAGGGCACGCGGCAGCTGGATTAGCTTTTGGGCGATCTCGACCGTGAGATCGACGGCCTTGAGACCGCGGGGCAGAGAGACGCGGCGCGGCTTCTTTTTGCTCTCGACCTCTTCTTCCGTCTGCCCGAGCTCTAAGTACTC